>JADLDC010000268.1 GCA_020846885.1 Acidobacteriota bacterium
AAAATGCAGCCTGCTCCCTCAAGCCAAAATGCACCGTGGACACTCGCGGCGGATGTGACAAGGTCGAACATGACCGCCGCCCGCGTCGGCGAAGCCGGGACAAAAGCCAGATGCCGGGGATGGTCAATGGCAACGCTGGCCTTTACAAGCACTTCGCGAAACAGCTTGAACGCAGTTTCGCCGCCGATCCCTTTTGCGGTTACGGTTTCGCCGGCCAGCGCTTTCAATTCTTCTTCGCTGCGCGGGACACCAAGCGGCGGTTCGGCGTCGGTTATCCGTGCGATCGCAAACTTCATCACGTCCAGCGTTAGCTCGACGACATCAATATCGACATTGTGCATTTTCAGATTGTCGGAAATTGGCTTAGACACCCAGATAATAGCCGATGATCATCGAAGCGACGGTTACCGCGCCGTAAACCACTTCCCAGATCCCGATCTTCATTGCTTTCATTTTCGACCGGTATGGCGAAAGTCCGAACCAGGAGCGGACTGCCAGAAACGCAAACACGCCGACCGTCAGGAATGATGCAAGGCCGACAAAGGCAAGGGCCGCGCAAACACCCAGCGCAATAAAATGCGAGATAACCGGCAGGAATAGTGCGAAATTCTTGCCCTTCTCAAGCAAAAGCCGGTTCCGTACATATAGTATCGAAGGAACAGCGCGGCATACGAAGATCAACCACAAAGCGCCGGCGGCCGATACCGAAAACCCGGCGGCGATGGCAAGCATAGCAGCCGAAGAGGAAACGGCAGCGGCTCCCGCCAATTCGGCGACAAGGCTCCGGCTTCGACGCGAAAGATCAGCAAACACCTGCTGGGCCGCGATCGGGCCAGCGAGTGCCAGTGGATAAAGCGCGGCAGGGGCGATCCAGATCGTGGCGGCCATGCCGATCGCGGCGGCGGCAAGAAAGGCCAATAGAAACCGAACAGATACGGCTGCAGCCGCAGGATTTCCGCGTGCAAGCCAATATACCTTTAGCGGCTGGCGGGAGAGAAAGGCAGCGACCACCATCAGCATGATCCACGGCGCGGCAAATGACCACGCGATCGCGCCGCCAACGATCAGCGGCTCAAGCAGAAAGCTCCACGATCCATGCTCGGTCGGCAGGACAATTCTCGAAATACTTATCTGCGGCCGTATCGGCCTTTCCAATACCCTTTCAGTCATTAAATTAGATCTTTTACCCCCGCCTGCGGTGACGGACCGCAAGTTGTATGCCACCTGAGTGCAACCCTAATACCGTTGGAAATAATGGATCAAACCGATAAAACTTCGTAATTCGAGCATCGACGCGCGAACAATCGCCGACGGAGCGCGTATATTCCCACCGTATAAAGAACAGACAACGGAATTTACATCACTGGCCTTTTCTTCCGACTTGCGAAATATTCAGGTCAGCTCCCGGCCTCGCGCCGCCCGCTCCCGACTTAAGATATCGGCTGTCAGGGCGAAGCCCAAAGTCGCCATTCGCCGCATTGACAAAACCGACAGCCTCGGCCGAAGGCGGAAATACATTCGGTTCGCGGTAGCGTTCTTTCGTCCCGCCGATTATCACATTCCCGATTATCTTGCCGCCCGGAAAGAACCGATCGATCGCCGGCTGCCCGACACCCGTACCGTCGCCAAAGAATCCGTATTCATTCTCAAAAATGATGTTGCTGCGAAAGACGAACCCTTTCACCGGCTCACCATACGCCACGGTGATGTTGTTCTTTTGCCGGACGGTATTATTCTCAATAACCATACCATCCCAATCGGTGACCTTCATAAAATGGCCGCCGCCGCCCCATTTCTGGCCGTCGATGTCGTCAAATATATTATTGCGGATCGTCAATCGGTGGCCGCCGGAACCTTCGTTACCAAGAATATTCAATCCGCCGCCGGTCCCGCGCACGATGTTTCCGCTAAATTCTATGTCTTCAATGATCGTGGCATCGCCGTTGTCCGCGCGGGTCGTGAACAGGATCGCATTGCCATCCTGCCCCATTGCCCAGTTGTTCGTCATCAGGTTATTCGTGACCTTGATACGGCGGCCATTTTTGATCTCAAAGATATTCTTCACGACCCATTCCTTTCCCTTCCATTCAAGCGGTTTGTTGAGATGGTTCGAATCAACAATGCAGTCCGTCGGAACAAGCTTTAGCTCCGAACCGGCACCGCCAAAGAGAATGCTCTGAGCGGCACCTTCTATATAATTGTTGATTATCTCGATCGGCCCGTCCGTCGCCCACGCCGCGATGCCCTGGCTTTCGTCGCCTTTTCGTTTGATATCTGAGATGTAGCTGTTAACCACGCGAATGTTTCTGCCGTTCGCCGCAATGCCGCGCCGCTGGCCTTCCGTCTCACTTCCGTGGATCCACACGCGGTCGAATTCGATATGGTGCGGCAGCATCTCGGCATTCTTTTCCTGTCCGCTCCCGATCTTGATGATGTCATAAAGCCCTTCGATGGTCGGCCCGAATTCGATACCGACAAATCGAAAATGATGCGCGCCGTTCTCCGCAAGGATGGCAGGCTCGCCTCTCACGTTAGATATGATCTTGGGAAGCCGATCCTTGTATTTGGCGGGATCTATCCGAACACCCGCTGCAGGCAGTTCGAGATCGGCGGCGGACGAACGGATCGTTATGAATTCGCTGCCCGGCTTTTTCGGCAATTTGAATGCTCCGCTATACGTCGCACCGGCCTCGAGAACAATGGTGTCACCCGGTGCCGCCTTCTCCAACGCGGCCTGAAAGTCGCCTCCCTTTCGGACAGTAATTGTCTTGCCTGAGATCTCTAACGGAGTTCCGGAAACATGTCCCGAGCAGCTCGCGGTCATCGATCCGGAAAAGGCCAAACAGAGGATATTTGCTAAGAGCAGGATCAAGCGCATTAAATCGTTTTTCGGCGGGAAACCTGGATCAGCGATCATTCGACGCGGGCCGCGTTCGTATTCTCGACAGCGTCCGAATATATTCGACCTAAGACTTCAACGATGCGTTCGGCGGCATGTCCGTCCCAGAGTTCTGGAATTTCACCCTTCTTCCAGTTTCCCGCGGCAAGTTTCTTAAAGTATACCGATAATCTCCGCGGATCGGTACCTATGAGCTCATTCGTGCCGATCTCAACCGTTTCAGGCCGTTCTGTCGAATCACGCAGTGTCATGCACGGAATTCCAAGTACCGTCGCTTCCTCGGTGATGCCGCCTGAATCCGTAATAACGGCCGCCGCGTGCTTGAGCAGGTAGATGAATTGAAGATAGCCGAGCGGATCAATCGTGACGAGCCGTTCATCATTGAACCCCGTCAATTCGAGCGTTCTGCGTGTTCGCGGATGTACCGGAAAGATCACTTTGCGATCATTTGCGCCGCTAATAACCTCGGTCAGAAAGCTGACGAGTGTTTTTCGATCATCAACGTTTGCCGGCCGATGCAGCGTTAGAAGAAAATACTCGCCTTCGCGAAGGCCGTTCAAGTCCCAACACACCGGCTGCTGTAATCGATCTAAATTTTGATACAGCGTATCGATCATTGTGTTGCCCACAAAATGGATACGCTCATCGCTGACGCCGGTCCTTTGCAAAAGCTGCCCTGCCTTGCGAGTGGTTGTAAAGAAGCGATCGCAAATGCTGTCAGTTACTATCCGGTTTATCTCTTCCGGCATCGTCATATCACCCGAACGAATGCCCGCTTCGACATGTGCCACGGAAACGCAGAGTTTCTTTGCCGTGATCGTGCAGGCCATTGTCGACGTCACGTCGCCAACAACTATCACAACATCCGGCCTGTTTGCCTCTAACTCGCGTTCAAAACTGATCATTACTGCGGCCGTTTGCTCCGCCTGTGTGCCGCCGCCGCATTCGAGATTGATGTTCGGCTCTGGGATCCCAAGCTGCGCAAAAAACTCGCCGCTCATCTTTTGATCAAAGTGCTGGCCGGTGTGAACAAGCCGATAGTCCATCGAGATACCGCCAATGCGGGCCTTATTTATCGCCTTGATAATAGGCGATATCTTCATAAAATTAGGACGCGCTCCCGCGACTATTGTGATCAGCATTTCGTTTTCAGATCTAAAAGCCCGCAGTTGGCCTCAGTCTTTTCGTGAATTTTCGCCTCTTAGATTCGCGCGTTTCGTGGTACCGAACGTCGCCCATTTCCACGAAACCCACGAAATGAAGACACGAAAGTCACTAACAATAATCTGCCCGCCAAAAATGTCGCATACGGCTAAATGGGCCGCGGTCCTCACGTCTTGATCCGCCGAAAAACCATTTCGTTGCATCCTAGCCCGACGTTATCGCATTTCATCGCCGTTACCGTGAATCCACGTCCTTTGAAAAACTCGAATAACGCCGATGGCCCTGCAACTTCATACGGAAAGCCGCCGACCCAGTCAATAATATCGTGCCAGCGATTCATTCCGCGGGCGTTTCGGTAATTTTTCCAGTGCGAGAAATATCCTTGCGGTTTTCCGCGAAGAGCAAAACTCAGGAACCGCTTTGATTCGTCAGGGATCGAAACCAGCGCCGCAAACGGAGATCTCAGAACGCGCGGGAGTTTACAATAGGTTGATTTTATCCACCGCCATCGTTCCGCCTGTGAGCCGGTATCATTGTAAATCGCAATAAAAAGCGTCCCACCTTCAGTCACCGGAATTGCCGCATGTTCAAGGGCCTTCCACATTTCGCCGGTATGATGGAGCACACCCCACGAGTAAACAATATCGAACGCACCCAAACCTGATACATAATTATTGTCAAGAACAGAGCCTTGTTCGACAGTCCAATCGGGATCATCCGCAAAATAACGCCGTTTCAACTCGCGTGTACAAACGACCGAGTTCGTATCGAAATCAAACGAGAAGACCCGTGCGCCCAACCTGCGGGCCGCAAGCGAGAACAATCCGCTGCCCGAACCAATATCAAGAAAAGTACGCCCCGCCAGATCGTTCACCTCGAGCATTTCGGCCAAGGACCGTTCTGCACGAATTATGCGGTCTTCGTCCAGTACCTTTAGAAATGCCGCCCAATTCCTGCCGAACTCGAACCGTTCGCCAAGCGCTACTTCGCGTGCATGTTCGAAGGCAACCTCATTTGAGCCGGTATTTGCTGACACAGTGAGCATTCGTTCAAATCTCAATTAAACAACCAATAGTAGCCAAACTTCACGTATTCCGCACCGACTGTCCGCCAGCCGCGCCGCGTCATCCACCAGGTGTACCGGCCAGGATACCGCGGCCCCGACGGCGAACGGATGATCCCGATCGCGATGTTCGCGCTGTTCTTGGCGGCGACCCGATCAAAGGTCCATAGCGCCCGCCGCGAATGATAGTCTGACGTAACGATCAGGATGCTCCGATATCCGCGCGTCGCAGCCGCCCGAATTGCCAGTTCCGCCTCGTCATCGGTTCCATGTACCTTCCCCGGGAGCCGTTCTATAGCATCGGCCGGTACGTCCTGGGCGCGCAGGGCCGCTTCCATCCGCTCAACAAAGAACGGATTGCCCTTTTCGCGATCGTCCCAGCCGCCGCGTTCACCGTCATCGGTGATCAATATCCGCGGGGCGAGGCCATCGCGGAACGCCTGTGCTCCACCTTGTGCCCGTTGAGCGTAGTCTGCGGCTCCGCTCAAGATAACGATCGCATCGGCCCGCGCGATCGGCCTCTCCACTACAAGCACGTCCGCCAAAAAAGGCGCCAACGCGATCCACAAGGCGGCCAACACGGCAAAACCCAAGGCGATCAACAGCCGTCTATTCTTTCTCGGTTTCGGTGCGTTCAATCAATCCCCTTAACTCTTCGATCTTTGCCTCCCAGCTTTCATGTCGGACCGACTCGGATATCTCAGCCCGCGAACGTCCAGACAGAAGCGCTGTTTCGATCTTCCCAAGAAAGTCCCCATGGTCGGCCGCCGCCAGGCAGTTTTCCAGAATGCGTACCTCCGGAATGTCGGTCGAGACAACCATCAAACCAGCGGCCAGATATTCACGGACCTTCAACGGGTTAGCGGCGAGCGTCAGTTCATTGATCACGAATGGATTGATCGCCACATCAAACCCCTTGCAGTATGCGGGCAGATCGGCGTACGGCTTGCGGCCAAGCAGATGGATGTTTTCTGCGCCGTTAAGGACTTTGATCTTTTCTTCTGCGTCAACTGCGATCTTGCCGATCAAAACAACGGAACCGCTCGTATATCTCTCCGCCGTTTTTCGGATCAAGTCATAATCGACCCAATCAGCAAGCAAGCCATGAAAGCCAATGATCGGCCGGGGCAGATCGGCGATCTCAGCCGGGATCTTAGTGTCTGGTTCGATGGCACCGCGAAAATGTTTCCAATCAGTCCCGTGGCGAATAAGATGCATGTTCACGTTCAACGCCTTCTTTGACTCAAGAAGTTTTTCCGCGGAAACGACCACTAGATCAGCGGTTCGGAACAAGCTGTCTTCGATCTCCTTCAGCCCGCTCGAAACACCTGTGAACGCCGTGTATTCGTCAACGCAATAATAGACAGTCGTATTCTCGCCAAGTTTGCCCGCGAGAAGGCCGGCCGCGGGATTGAATACCATATTGATCGGACGCCTAAACCCCAGACGACGCATTGCTCGAAGGACATGCGAACGCAGAAACCGCTGATTAAAACCGCGAATCGCTGCGTTGCCATACGCTGGAATTGCCAAAGGATTAAGAACAAAAATGTTCGGCTCAACCTCTTTTACCGGCTCAGCAAACGCAGCCAATTTGCGAAAGATGCGAGCCATATCCTTTTTCGCGGCCGTCGGCATGCGGTTTGCGATAGCATTTACCCATAGAATTCGATTTTCACGCGCGAGAATGCGTATTAAATGTGTTTTTGATAGCGGATCTCCATTCCAGTCGTGACTAAAGCAAAGGATATCGCGGCCGCGAAGTACGCCCGTCTCCTTATTCACATTTGGTTCTGCAGCAGCAACTAACATTGGATCAATATCTAACCGTTGCCTCCCCGGTACGCAAACTCGTTCGCTCCGGCGCTTCGCCGTCAATGAAAATTCGATGCCAGATCTCGAGATTCATTAACCGAAACAACCTGGCAGTATGATCCTCGCCCGCATCATGCGCGGCCACTAGATGCTTTAATGCTTTTGCATTGAAGATGCCGCGTCTGAGGCTTCGTTCGCTAAGGATATATTCATCGACCATGTGTCTAAACGGCCCGCGAAGCCAAGCACCGAGCGGCACCGGAAAGCCCATCTTCGGCCGGTCGAGTATCTCGGGCGGTAGAATCCCGTGCATCGCTTTTCTCAGGATCCACTTTGTATCATGCCCGCGAAGCTTCATCTTTTCCGGAAGCCGGGCCGCAAATTCGACAAGTTTGTGGTCGAGAAACGGTACGCGGCTTTCGATCGAAGCGGCCATCGACATCTGGTCCTGTTTCATCAATAGCTCGTGCAGATACGATCGGATGTCAACATACAGAAGCCGGTCAAGCAGGCTTTCCGCACCGGCCTGATCAAGCCAATGGTGAAGATTTGCGTACGGAGAGCTGGAGCCGATCCTTTCGGCCGTTTCGCGTGTAAATAACCCACGCTGCTGCCGTTTGCCAAAGATGGCAAAGTTATCGAAGAACAGATCTTCTACGTCCGCGTCTCTCGCCAAAAATGTACGCGCCAGTTTCCGGTTAAGGACGCCGGGCAAGGCCGCAACCCCCGAACGTACCGCGCCGCGAACAAATTCAGGGGTTAATGCTTCGTACTTTTCACCGTAGCCAAGCAGTGTCAAGGCTTTTCGATAGCGTGCATAACCGGCCAGCGTCTCATCGCTCCCCTCGCCAGTAAGGACGACTTTCACGTGCTCTTGTGCAAGTTTGGAAACAAAGTACAACGGCACTGATGCTTCAAACCCGAGCGGCTCATCCTCGTGCCAGACCAATTGCGGAAGCGCGTCAAAGAACTGATCCGGCGTGATCGTTATTTCGTGATGATCAGTATTGAACCTTCTGGCCACCTGGCGAGCGAAGCTGAATTCGTTCGCCTCCTGCTCCGCAAACCCGACGGAAAAGGTCTTGATCGGATCATCGACAAGCTCCGACATTACGGCGGCGATCGCCGATGAATCGATGCCGCCGGAGAGGAACATGCCCAGCGGAACATCCGACATCAACCGAAGCCGGACGGATTCGCGAAACATCTCGTACCATTCGCCAACTGCCGCATCTTCATCCGGAAAATCATGCTTAGGGTGAAACTCAAGGTCCCAGAACTTCTCTATCGTTATCCGGCCGTCGCGCCATTTCAACCAGTGTCCCGGAAGCAGCCGGCGTACATCTTTGAAAAGAGTCTCGTCATAGCTCGTGCCGTGATTGGCCAGCTGTTCGGGCAGTACGGAATAGTTCAATTCGGGCCTGACTGCTCCGGCCTCGATCAAAGCCTTTATCTCGCTCGCAAAGAAAAAGCTGCCTGACTGATCGCGAACGTAATAAAGCGGCTTAACGCCAAGCCGGTCACGCGCAACAAAAAGCTCCTGCTTGTTTTCGTCCCAGATCGCAAAAGCAAACATTCCGCGCAGCTTATGAACACATTCAGCTCCGAATTCTTGATAGAGATAGAGTATCGTTTCAGTGTCCGATGTCGAGTGGTACCTATAACCGCGGCTAAGAAGGTCGGAGCGGTGGTCCGCGTGGTTATAAACTTCACCGTTGTAAACGATCACGAGCGACCGGTCGTCGTTGAACATCGGCTGACCGCCCGACCGCAGATCAACTATTGACAGCCGTCTATGCCCGAGGCCAACCCGCCCATCAGCGAATACGCCGGACGCATCAGGGCCGCGATGTGAAAGTGAATCGCGCATTGCGATCAGCCGTTCAACATCCACCGCGCGGCCGCTTCCTTTTGTATGGACAATTCCGTTAATTCCGCACATCGATCATTCAGCGTCCGGAAGAACAAACCTGTTCTCCACTTCAAAATCCGAATTCCTGTTTAATGAGAATATCAGCTTTGTTGCCGGAACCAGCATTCCATACACGGGCGAAATCTGCGTTTGCTCTGCACCCCACACGCCGCTCTCGCCAGGTATTTTCTCTATCACCTTTGTAACAATAGCCAATACTTCACGTTTTCCTTCTTTTGTCAGAAGGGAAACGCACTCGTTATCGCGTATCTCGGCTTCGATCAAAGGAGAAAGTACAAATGATAGAGCGAATTGATTCGTTTCCGCGTTCTTTATCTTGTCCACAAGCGTGATCTCGCCGTTCTTGCGGACCTGAAATTCCCGCTCATACCGCACGCCAAACCGCTCATATCCGTTATGCGTCCCGCGAAAAATGACGCCGGCATCGCCGCATTTCCATTCCAGCATTTTCGAATCCGGCCAGTGCTTCCATGAGAACGGCCCATTTGGTTCCGCGGAGCCGTGACCATTGACCGTAAGGCAATTGTGGGCGGATGAGGACCGAAAATGATCGCGTGCCGTTCGATCCGCGGTGTACGTGTATGTTCCTGAATCAACAAAGACCGGGACACCGCCGAATGATGCGACAAAGGCCAACGCGTCCGCGTGGGCGTGCCCGCAGTTCATAAAGCCGTGTTCTCCGCAATCGATCGCAAGAAAGTTTGATGACCTGTCCCAACCAGACCGGATCACGTAAACACCGCTTTGCTGAAACGCCTGGACGGATTCATCGACCGGAACAGTTTCAAGTTCGTCGAACTTCTTCGATCCATCCGGGCCCATAAGCCAAAGCACCTCCGCTCCGCATTGACCTGAGACAGTTTTCAACTGTCCGTCATTCAGCACGGCCGCCCCGACGGCAAGAGTCTCGCGGATGTCGGCGATGCCGCCGCCCGGATAGTGAAGCCGTCCGCCGTCTTCATCGCCTATCAGCGGCGTTTCACCGTTGGGCTGGGTCATCCACATAAGAAATTTCAGCAGCTTTGCGAGTTTGCGCTCGTGAACAGGATCCGAGGGCGATCCTTCAACCTTTCGGAGAATGGCAAGGGTCAAATAAAACTCCGCGGTATATCGATGATAATGGGTGGCTTGTTCGACATAGCCGCCGTCTTCACGCACCTGACGTCCGAGTTCGCTTATCAGGATCTCGTATCCGGTGCTCTTCCATCGCTCAGCTCCCGCGAATCCGCGCAGAAACGTGCCGATCAGATAGAGGCCGAGCGCCTCGCCGGTAAGATGTGTATTCGGGCTGCTGTATGTAGATAAATATCGTTCGATGTGGCGGGCGTTCAAGATAAGCCCCTCGATCATCTTTGCGAAAACGTCAGAGCCAAAATGCGGGGAGCCGTGAAAATAATGAAACGCCCATATCCACGAGATGGACCGGTACGCGATCTCCATCGAAGAGATCCAATTTACACCTAGCTTTGGCGGATTTCTTCGCAGCCAATCCTCTACATGAGAAACAAATACCGCGGCAAACGCCTCATCGCCGGTGATCCAGTACGCCCGGCCCAGAGGAAGGAAGTACTGATGCCGGTTCAACTCCCATACAACTTTCTTGTCACCCGTTTCGGTCGGGTCCGTTTCGTCAAACTGCGACCAATGCCGAAGCTGCGACCGCTTTCCCGAAACAGGATCAAAATGCCAATCCGGCGTTGTATCGCCAAACCGAAGGCCCTGATAACCGAGAAGATCGTAGGTCCCTGACAAAATGCTTTCAGCACGCCGAATTATGGCGTCGCGCTCATCGGGAAAGCTATCCTCAAGAACTGCAATTGTAGCGTCCCGGTCAATGCATGACGGAAAAAACAACACTTTACGCGTACAGAAATACCGAAATAGTTCTTCGGCCGACCTAAAGCGCTCTGGACCAAAGGACCTGAGTAGATCGATCTCGGCGCCTTTCGACCTGGCCCCGGCCCGCTCAACAATGGCCGCAGCTTTCTGCCTGCCGCGCTCGACGATCTCGGCAACAGACCGTCCCTTAAGTTTTTTCAGCCTTGCGATCATTTACTCAACAGTTCTAAATAAGCCTCGACCGCCTTAGCGGCATTTCCGCCTTCCCCATGAACTTCTGGTCGGACCGAGAATTGCGCGCCAATACGCTTAGCAACTGCTTCGACCAAGGATTCGTAGTCAAATGGCGCTCTTATCGTGAGAACTCCTTGCGGGCGCATTCCGTTATCAGACGCAACGACCGGCGTGCCCAAGAATAGTGCTTCCCTCACCGCGATAGAATCACCGTCGTAATCCGTTAGCCGAAGCAAAGCGCTAGCCCGATCTATCAGATGCAGCACTATCGAATGGTCGAGATCGCCGGCCAGATCCACGCGATCGTTCAGCCCGTTTCGGTTGATCGCCTCGGCCAGAACCTCCCGCTGCGTGCCGTCCCCAATTATCACTAGTCCGGCATACGGGTATCGTTCCAACACTTGCGGCATTGCATTTATAAGAAACTCGTTCCCGTATTCTCGTTCGAGTGCTCCGACCGAAAGCAGAAACGGATCAAACCCTTCGATCATTTCCGACAACTTAGACGGGAGCGAAACCGAAGGGTCCGGCCCGTTGAGTTCGTACGGCGGGATCAAACGCGATCTTTCTTCATGCACACCGAAAGCGCTGAACATTTCCGTCATCTGTTCGTTAACGCCGATCACAAGATCTAGAGATCGAAGTGCCAAAGCGCGAACAGAATTCCGCTTGGCCGTTCCTGCCGTGTTCCGGGCATAACCGCCGGAGTGGAATGTAAGGACAGACCGTTTTCCCGGAAGGATGCCGCAAAGAAACGTGAGGCCGGCAAGCTTCAAAGTGAAATCACCGCCAAGATGGTAGTGAACGACGTCGCACTTTGTCGAAAGGAGGAGTTTTACGAGTCCAAAGGATGACCTCGGTTTAACGACATGCGGATCATTGGTTGTTCCCGTCCGGTCAGTAACGTCGATGATAGTCGACCCATGGCCTAACTCGATCAATTTTCTATGGATAGCAAGTAAATTCATCGACACCCCGCCATGCGGCGGCGGTACAGGGCCGAGTTGGACAATACGCATCCGGCGTTCAGGCATAGTTGCCTCCGCCATTTCCAGGTTCGAAAAGCTCCAGTGTCCTTTCCAACTGTCTCCGAATCGAAAATCGTTCCGCTACTCTTTCCCTCGCGACATTCCCAAAGCGCTCTGCAAGGGCCGGTTGGTCCAGAAGCGTTACGATACGCTCGGCCATCGCTCGGTCATCGTTGGCATCGACAAGAAAACCAGTCACTCCCTCGACGATAGCTTCGGCCGCACCGCCCACATTCGTGGCAACAACAGGCTTTCCGGCCGCCATGTATTCAAGGATCGAGTTCGCGAACCCTTCCGAGTCGGAGGTAAGCACGCATATCGCCGAGGCATCCAACAGTTCCGGGATCCGCGTGCAGCGGCCGATAAAAAACATCCGATCTGCGATCCCAAGCCGTTCCGCCTCTTCCGTTATCAGACGCATCCGTTCGCCCTCCCCGGCGGCGACGAATCTCGAATCCGGAAATTCTTCGGCCACCCTTTTGGCCGCCCGAAGGAACATCTCGTGATTCTTTACCTTTTCCCGTAGGTTCGCCACGATGGTCACAAAACGAAATTCGCTTTCTGCTGGCAGCCCTAGTTCACGCAAAACGGCCGCCCTGTCACGTGAGTATCCGTTAAATTGGGCCATGTCGATCCCGTTAGACACAAGCTGAAGTTTCCTCTTTGAAACGCCGGAATCCAACAAAGATCGCCGTACAGCCTCCGAATTGACAACGACTGCTGATGCCAGCCGAAAGGCGCGCCGCTCGATAAAGTTTTGTAATGCGGTCCGCATCCCAGTTTCACGTTTTGCCGCAATGCGGACACGAACACCTGCGATGCGCGAGCCGATCATTCCAAAGATATTCGTATAGAAGTCGTGCGTCTGAACGACTTCTATGTCATTCGCCCGCAGCCAACCAGAGAACGTTCGGACCTGCCGGAAAAAGTTCAAGTCGTAGAATGAATTGAGCGGAAATTCCGGTATCTCGACAAAGCGCCGGCCGATGTCGCTGTCGAGCAAGATGCCGCCTTTGTTCAGGCAGGCAAGCCGAATGTCGTGGGTTCCGTCGTCCTGGAGCAAACGCGCTAGCTGCAGGGCCTGGCGTTCGGAGCCGCCCTGATTAAAACTTGGGACTAGTTGTAGAACTTTCTTTTTCACGCAGCCGTGGCCCAACAGCCTATCAGGCATCAATGTAGCGGCGGAACCAGAGTTCCATCATCCATAGCGTCCAGAGAGCATCCGAGCGGTCGCGCCGCCCCGCCGCATGCTCATCAAGCAGCGATCGAATAGAACTTCGTTCGAACCATCCGCGTTCCAGTGTTCTCCGGGCCAAAAGATCGTCCGTCATCCGTCCGCGAAGCTGATCGTTGATCCAGCGTCCGACCGGAACCCCAAAACCCTGCTTTTCGCGGTGCAAGATCTCATCCGGTACGAGACGCTTCATTGCCTTTTTCAGAATATACTTTGTTGTGCCGCCGTTTATTTTCAGGCGTGATGGGATCGCAGCCGCTAATTCGATCACCTCATGGTCGAGCAGCGGCACCCGGGCCTCGATCGAATTTGCCATTGTCATTCGGTCAACCTTGGTCAGGATGTCACCCGGAAGATACGTTTTGCTGTCGAGATAGAGGAGCCGCGCAAGCGGATCAACACGCGCCGCGGCATCACCAAATCCGGCAAACTCGAGCTCCCCGGCCGAACCGCCGCCGTTCAGCTCCGCCCGGAAGTCCGCCGTGTAAAGAAGCTGTTTTCCCGGGCCGTTAAAGGTCGAAACGCTGTCGATATAACGTTCTATCGGGCCAAGCGAAATATTGAAAAGAAAATTCTTGCCAAAGCTGCCGCGCGGCAACGCCGCACTCAGCCGGCGCAGGCCATGCCAACGCACAAACTGAGGGATACGGCCGTATTTGCTTCTTTTCTGATCGATCAAATAACGATCGTAGCCGGCGAAGAGTTCGTCCCCGCCATCGCCTGAAAGTACGACCGTTACATGGTCGCGGGCCATCTTCGAAAGCATGTAGGTCGGAAGTGCCGATTGGTCGGAGAATGGTTCGTCAAAATGCCAAACGATCTCGCTGATGGTATCGAAAAGGTCAGGCGTGACAATAAATTCGTGATGTTCGGTACCAAAATGCCGGGCTGCGATCCGTGCGTATTTCAGCTCGTCAAAGCTGTCCTCGTGAAATCCTATCGAAAAAGTCTTGACCGGCTTTGGGGATAGCCGCGACATCATTCCGACGACGGTTGACGAATCAACCCCGCCTGAAAGAAATGCCCCGAGCGGGACCTCAGATATCAGACGGATCTCCACTGCCTCGCGGATCTTCTCAAATAGCAGGCCCGCCCATTCGGATTCCGGCCGATCATCCGTCGGTGTGAGGTTCAGGTCCCAATATCTATGCGTCTCGACCTTGCCGCCTTTGTAACGCAGGAAAAAACCCGGCGGGAGCTTCTTAACCTTGTTGATGATGCAGAACTCTTCAGGGACGTAGCCGAATGACAAATATGCGTCCAACGCCGCCGGATCGATCTTCTTTTCTACTCCGCCATGCGCGAACAGTGTCTTTAGCTCTGAACCAAAGATGAACTCACCTTTGTCCGTAAAGGTATAGAACAGCGGCTTTTTGCCAATGCGGTCCCGCGCAATAAATAAAGATTCAGCCCGGCGGTCCCAAATAGCAAACGCAAACATTCCGCGCAGTTTATCAAGACATTTCTCGCCAAATTCCTCGAACGCATGAACGATCACCTCTGTGTCAGAATTGGTCCTAAATGAATGCCCAAGAGAGACCAGCTCGCTTCGGATCGCCTGAAAATTGTATATCTCTCCGTTAAAAACGATCGCAAGATTCCCGTCTTCGGTAAATATCGGCTGTTGTCCTGTTTTTATATCGATGATCGAGAGCCGCCGCATACCAAGCGCGGCCCGTCCGGTCACGGTTGTCCCTTGTTCGTCAGGCCCGCGATAGATAATGCTGGCGCACATTCGGTCCAGCCGCTCGGCCCGGGCTTCGGCCGGTTCGCTTTGGTCCTTCGCAATAAATCCCGCTATTCCGCACATCTGAATTCTAGGCAGCTTTCGGTTCCGAAGAACGCCGCGGCATCGCACGCCTCAGCAATCGTGAAAACTTCTCCTTATCGTCCGGATCGACCGCACCCAGCCATATCGCAAAGACTAGATAAGCGGTGCCAAAGATAGAAGCAAACAAACCGAGGAACATACACCCTCCGACAAACTCAAAACCTTTCGCCAGGCCGAAAAACGCCAAGGCGCGTTCGGCCAAAGCTAGAAACAGGTTCATCATTTGGCCTGCGGCCGCCGCGTAAACAACGACCAAAACCACCGCGGCAGCCGATGCAGCGGCCGCTATCTTCCCAATAGGTTTCAGAAGATGAAGATCGCTAAATCGGACTTCCAGCATTCTGGCCGATATCCAAGCGGCCACAAGTTTTTCAAAGACTATCGAGGCGGCCACGATCGCGATCATATCCAGCAGCCCAAAACGGCCGATACCGTACCAAAATACTGCTAGCAAAACGATAACAATGCCGACACGGACCCTAAGAAGAAAATGAGCCGCCTTTGGGTACGCCCTCGTTATCGGGTCCACAACCAGGCTAAAAAGTGGCAATGCGATCAGATTTACACGAAAGATCGCGGCGCTTGCCGCATATTGGCTTGTGAACAGGGTCGTTATGAATTCACTCGCCACCACCATCAGAAACGCAAAAAGCGGAAAATAGAAGAAGGCAAGCTTCTGCGTTGCCGTAACCGTCAGGCGCAGCATTTCGCCCTTTTTGTCCTCATCCTGGAGCTGGCTCATTTTTGGGATCATGACCGAACCGACAGATTCATAAAGCAGCGTTATCAAAGGAAGCTGAAAACAACCGACCGAATAGATCGCAAATTCCGCGGCCGAAAAACTATGGCTGACAAAATAATTGTGGATATCGGTTTGGCCGACATACAGCATTACCGAAAGCCCGAACGGAACCGTATAAGCGAATTGGCGTCGAAAAAATGGAAGGTCAATATGGGCCCAGAACCGTGGAAATCTCTTGTGCAGGTATGCGACCAATAATACCGACTGTCCAGCAAATACGGCGATCGCGGCGTAAATGATCGAATCGACCGTTCGAAACATCACGACCGCGCCGATCATCAACAGGGTCTTGATCCCTTGGGAAAACACGATAAAGACCGCACCGAGCCGGGCCTCCTGCTGCGCCAACGCCGCTGTTTCAAGAAAGCTCGAAAATATCCAAAGCCAGATCACTATGCCGATCAGCGGTGACAGACGGGTCAATTCTTCGCTCTGAAAGGTTGCACCGAGCACGCCGGGAAACAGGAACAGGACCAGAAACGCGGCGGCTCCCATCAGAAAGTTAAAGGCCAAAATATTCAGCACCGCCGCATGGTGCTTTTCCGGATCGCGGTTCAGGTAATAGTAGGCGCTCATGGAAAAGCCAAACGGAAGCACCAGCACCGCATTGGCCGCCACAAGGAAAGCCTGCCTGTAAACACCAACATTCTCCTGCGTTAGATAGCGCACGACAAGCAGCGGCAGCATCGTATTCAGGGCAAAGCCGGCGATCTTTGCGACCAGGATCCAGACACTCTGCGTCGTGAGCGATTCCTTTTTTTGTTCCGATATTCCCATTCTCCCGTCAGCGCAGCCCCGAATCCCGAATCGGCTCCCAGGCTGCATATCGCTCACCCTTTAAAAACTGAATGAATCCCGCGACAGACGCGATGTTGGCCAGGAGGAAATAGAGCGGGATCGACAACGGGCCGCCTTTCACGCCGATCCGTTCAAGTACCCATGCTGCCGCCGCCGCCGCAAAGAATGCCGCCTGTACCGCAAAAATTAACAAAAACACCCGCGAGTTGAATGCGAGCACCGCCGAGGAAACAAAGGCGGCGGCCAGAAAGATAGGAATGCTGTACCGCAAAACCTTATGAGACAAAAGCTGAAGAGCATAGATTCCCGAGTGAAACGGATCCAGCATTTCGCGGTTTCGCCACAGGTCCGTAAATGTTTGCGAAATAACGCGAACACGCATCTTCATTTCCTTCGACGCCTCGCCGTTGGTTACTTCGGCACACACGGCAAGAGGTTCATAAACAGTTCGCAAGCCTTGTTTGCGAATGACCGTCGCGATTAGAAAGTCTGAACATGCTTCCGGATACATCGGCAAATAATTCGCACGTCGTACAGCGTAGATACAGCCTGAAACGCCGATCAGCGAAGATGCTGTGCTTTCGTTCCGCTTGAGAAACGATTCATAGTTCCAGTAGGACCTTGCCCCCGAACCGACCGTTGTCGCGGCCGGATCCACATATACAAGCTTCCCCGCGACACAGCCAACCGACGCATCAGCAAAATTGGCCGCCAGCATGCAGACTGCGTCAGGCTCATACATTGACGTAGCGTCGGAAAACACAATTATTTCGCCGGCCGCCGCTTCGACGGCCAAATTCTGTGCGGCTGTCTTTCCCCGCCGCTCCGGTTGGCGGACGAGCCGAACCCCGCGGCCCGCAAATTCGCGCGCTATATCGTCAGTACCGTCGGTCGAGGCGTCGGAGGTGATAATTATTTCAAGTTTTTCCTCTGGATATTCAAGGGCAAGCGTATTTTCCAATTTTTGCCGGATATCCCGCGCTTCATTGTAGGCGGCAATGATGAAACTCACACTCGGCCGGATCGGCGCCTTTTCAACATTTTTCGGAGCTAACCGCGCCATGACGAACATCAGCAGCGGATAGCCAAAATAGACGTAGAGAATAAGCCCCACGCTCACAATAAATACGGCCTGTCCGACAAGTGAACCGCTCATTTCTAGCCGGGTTGGGCCTCCGTCTGTGAAAGTGATGTACCCGCCGCCGCTTCGCCAAGGTCCTCATATGTCAATTGGTATATCCGCCGCATGCCAACCGCATATGCGACGGGATAATAGACGTACCAATTATAGGCGAGGGACGAGAAAAAGCTTGAAACAAAGTAACCCGCGATACTTGCCTGCACTCCGATAGAAAGGTAGTAGAGCCATGTGGTATCGCCTTTTGCAAAAAGCCGGCTTTCCATTTTGTTGAGTTTTCTCACCGGGCTTAAAAGAATGATCAGATAGGCCGCAAACGCGAGCCATCCGAGTTCCGCCGACACCTGAGTGAATGCATTGTGCGTCCCCAGATTGTAAACTCCAACGATCTCAAAATTTCCGATCCCGATCCCGAGCGGATTGCGAAGAGTGACCCAGATGGAACGGACCAGCAGTTCGGTACGCTGGCTTGCCGATCCGACCGGATCGAGCGACGGTATGAAGATCGATAAGACCCGCGATCCGTAATCGCCCGGAGCAAGCAAAATGGCCGTCCCGCCTGCCGCAGCGGCGATAAGAGCCGTCCTGACACGGTGGAGCCGTCCAAATTTCCAAACCAGAACCGCCGCCACCGCAATGAGGCCGAGAAACGCACCGCGCGATTGTGTCACAAGGCTTCCCGCCGTCATTATCACTGCTCCGGCGAAGAATATCAGCTTGATCGCCCGGCTTTTTGCGGCGGCACCCAACGCGATGGCGATCGGAATAAATATGACCAGATGCACGGACATGTCGTTCGGATTTCCGAACATTCCGCCAAAATCGACACTTACGCGATAGCCTTCGGTCCGAAACTCGCCGTTCAAATAAAGATCGACGGCCTGCAGGCTCAACATTATCCCGACCGCAACGCCCAGCCACATCAGCCCCTTTATTCGCCGCTCCGTCCGCAGCGTGTTCACCATCACGATAAATACAAGGACGACTTTGATGAACGTATCGTTGAACGTTGCCCATGCAAGCCCAGGGCTAAGCGCGAGCGGCATCGTCAGCAGTGCCCAGGCGGTGATAAAAAGAATGCATTTTACTTCGATAGGCAGAGCCGTAATACTTCCCTCGACTGAAATTTGTGTTGGAAGATAGATCAAAAGCGTCGCGGCGGCCACGATGAGAGCCATTTGATTGAAGCCGGACAGTTCGGGGATCAGCTCGTAGGGCCGGAAATACAAGACAAGCGTAAAGAGGAATATGCCCGCATAGGTCAGGGTGTGGCCATGTCGCCTGATCCATGTTTCACGTGTAATAGGCCGAATGGCGCCTTGGTCCGTTCGACCTGCTGTCACGCCGCCGGCCTCCTGTACTTCGGCCCCAACGCTCTGCTCATTGCAATTGGCTCCCGCATCAAGGGCCACGCCAGGGATCGTTTCCTCAGGCGCGCGCTGGGAAAAGGTCTCGATCACCGAACTATCGCGCTTTATCGCCGGCCGCACACTGGGCCGCCCATTCGCGATCGAAGGCGCAGGCCGCGCACTGTGGGGACGCAAGGTCGCGAAACCAGAACTTGATGTGCTCCTACTGCTCATTAAATAATTCTTAACAGTGCCAATCGGCCCGGATTACCGAAATCGGAGCTGCCGGTGCGAATGAGATCCATATTTTTCTAAAATCGGGTAAACGCTTTGTATTGAAAGTATTCTATCATTGTTGAAGAAATAGGCGCTTTTGATTCGGCTTTAGCTGCCGGCACCCGTCGGAGTACGGTCGATGTGTTTGCCGCATCATTCCGCATTTAATGGAGATCTTAGCGATATCACTTGCCTTTCCGCCGCTTGCATATCCGCGGTCGATCCAGGTTGCGCGCCTGCTCAAGCATACCGACGCGGCGACGGCCCTCTTTTGCGCGGACGAACCGGGGGCTCGTCTTGACCCGTCGATCGAGCCGCACGCGGAAAGCCGATTAAAGGCATGTATTCGGATCCCTGTACCGTCAGGGCGGCTTTCGGACCGCATTCTTCACAAATTTGCCCGCGGTGTCTGGAATCGGCGAAATCTGGTCCCGGACGGGTATCGAAAATGGAGGCCGCTAGTCGTCGAGAGTGCCGTAAATTACGTCACACAGAATCGCTTCGAACCGAATGTGCTCGTCACGTTCGCTCAGCCGTTCACGGACCACTTGATCGGCCTGGACCTAAAGAAACTGCTCGGTCTGCCCTGGCTTGCTCATTTCAGCGATCCGTGGGCAGACAACCCGTTCACTCCGTTCGATGCGGTGACGCGAAAACAAAACCTGAAACTTGAGCGGACCGTTGCGGAAGGAGCAGACGCTCTTGTTTTCACATCCCGCGAAACCGCCGATCTATTTTTCGGAAAGTATCCGGCCGAATTGCGGAGAAAGGCATATGTATTGCCCCAGTGTTATGACGCGACGCAATTCACATCGCCGGGAGCGCCGTCCGTCGGCCCAATAACCGTACGCTATCTCGGCAATTTTTACGGCCGTCGATCGCCGCTGCCCTTGATCGAAGGTTTGATCGAGCTTTATCAAAAAGATCCGGAAATCATC
Source organism: Acidobacteriota bacterium (assembly GCA_020846885.1). Lineage (GTDB taxonomy): Bacteria > Acidobacteriota > Blastocatellia > Pyrinomonadales > Pyrinomonadaceae > OLB17. The sequence continues at coordinate 20,342 of JADLDC010000268.1, forward strand.
GCGGACGTACGGTTCGAACTTATCGGCCCGGGCGATCAGAACCAGGTAAAAGCGTTGGCTGCATCGCTGCCCGCTGAATGCGTTAGCGTTCTGCCAAGCGTAAGTTACGAGGAAAGCCTTGCTCTGATGACGTCCGCGGACGGACTGATGATAATCGATGCGCCGGCAGAGACCAGCGTTTTCCTTCCGTCGAAATTGATCGACTATATCGGAGCGGGAAGGCCCGTGTTCGGCATAACGCCAAAGGGAACGGCCGCGGAGCTGATCGGCAAACTTGGCGGATCTGTGGCCGATCCGGCACTGCCCCGCGATGTCTCCGCCGGACTACGCAAATTTATCAGATGCCTCCGGGACCGGCGAAATGAGCGGCCCGATCGTCCCTGGGGCGACGCATGCGTCCGGGAACAATTTACTGCTGCTAAAGTGTCAGCCGATTTTCTTCAGATGCTTGAGAATTTAACGGTCAAATCGAAATGAACGGTTATAACATATTGTACGACTGGGTTATCGAGGCAGAATTTGCAGGCGGTGCGATCGCCGTCCTGTTCTATGGCTCGATCCATGCGGCACGGCATTTTTTTGACTTTTCGGTAAATAGGACAATAGAATGTATCGGTTGGTTCGGCAGGACATGTCTCAAGCCGATCGTGCGTCGTCCCTATCATCGCATTACCTCTGACCTTCCAATGATTCGATCGATCATACGCTCACTTCGAAATGCGATCGAGCCCGAGCGCTTAACAAACCAGGCCGTTTTTGAACGGGATGCCGACCTTCGCGGACTGCCGGAGTTTGATCCGGGAATTGACGCAACCATGGAGGCATCGGCCAGGTGGCTTTGCCGGGCGCAGGATAATTCCGCCTCGCAGGACGGAGGTGTTGCCCGCGATTACAGCCTGATCGAAGGTTGGAACTCGTCATATCCCGAAACAACGGGCTACATTGTCCCGACCTTGATCGCCTACGCTGAACTGACGGGAGATAAACATCTCCTGACGCGGGCAAGGCTGATGTTGGATTGGCTTGTGTCGATCCAATTTCCGGACGGCGGTTTCCAGGGCAGCGTCATCGGGGCCGAACCTATTTTGCCGGTAACCTTTAACACCGGCCAGATACTGCTTGGCCTTGTTAGCGGTGCTGAGCAGTTTGGAGAAAAGTATCGCGGTCCCATGAGGCGGGCCGCCGACTGGCTGGTTGCCACCCAGGATGAGGACGGCTGCTGGCGAAGCCACCGGTCCCCGTTCACTGAGCCGACGGATAAGGCCTATGAGACTCACGTTTCGTGGGGATTGTTCGAAGCCGCCCGGCTTGAGCCGGAAGCTGGTTATGCAAAAGCTGCCCTGGCCAACATCCGCTGGGCCCTTAAGCTTCAGAATGAGAATGGCTGGTTCCGCGATTGCTGCCTGTCTGAACCGGAGCATCCGCTCACGCACACGATCGGGTACGTACTGCGCGGCATTGTCGAAGCGTATAGATTCTCAGGCGAAGAAGAATTCCTCACCGCATCGCGTCGAACGGCTGACGCTCTGCTTTCCGCAATGGGGCCAAACGGCGAACTTCCGGGACGGTTGAACGATAATTGGAGCGGGACCGTAGATTGGACCTGCCTCACCGGAAATGTTCAAATAGCCTCATGCTGGTTCTTGCTGTATGACATCACTGGCGATAACCGCTATCTAGAAGCCGCCCGTGCGGCCAACAAGTTTGTCAGACGCACGATGGATCTCGACGGTCGGCCCGAGACACGGGGGGCCGTGAAAGGTTCGTTTCCCGTCTCGGGCGGCTACTGCACTTACGAGTATCCAAACTGGGCAGCAAAATTCCTGATCGATTCGCTGCTGCTTGAGAAGAGCTTTATCGCGGAGGCCTGATGACGTTGTCCACGACCTTCCGTGCCATTCACAGCCCGACTACTGACGACATCGGCCGGATCGCGGACCTCGATCCGTTCAATCCGTTCGTGACAAATGAATATGCAAGTGTTCGCCGCGCGATCGGAGCGGAAGTGCTCGTCATGGTCGAGGCCGATAGCGGGACCGTTGCGGCAGGCTGCCTTGCCTTTCTCACCCGCGGCCGTTTGAATTCCAGGCTAGAGATCACTTCGCTGCCGCCCATTATCGATGAGAACGTATTCTGGAATGGGCTATTTGTCGAATGTCGCAGCCTTGGCGTATCGGCTCTCAGCGTCAATAGCTTTGCATCCATGCGGGCGGTGATACCGAGGAGCCGGCAACAGGCCGCTGCAAAAAAGCGAATCGAGTACGTCCTCGACCTCACCGTCCCTAACCTCTCAAAGCTAGTGAACCGACGGCACAATAGACAGATCAAGGCGGCCCGGGCGGCACATCTTGAGCTTAGAGCGTCCGATGATGCATCGGCCCGTGAAATTCACGTCAGTCTGTCTAACGCATCTCTTGACCGCCGTCGACAGCGGGGCGAATCAGTTATCTCGAAAACGATGCGCGAAGAGGTCGATGCATTTCTTGATAACGGGGCCGGTAGGATACTTCAGGCCGTTCAGGGTAGCGAGGTATTAAGCAGCCTTCTGATCGCGCAAAGCAGGCTCGGGGCCTACGGGCAAAGTTCCGGGACCAGCGACGAGGGACGCAAGGTCGGAGCCTCTCATTTTCTCTTCTTTGAAACTGCGGCCGCACTCCGGTCTGAGGGATTTAAGGTATTTAATCTCGGCGGCGCCGATCAGCAGAGCAGTGGGTTGCGGGAGTTCAAGTTAGGGATGGGCTCAATCGCGATCGAACTTGAATCTGCCGAGTTCTTTACCGGAAATATGTTCAAAAGGGCCGCCGCAAGGGCCGCTGCATTATTGCGTCGATAACCGTCACAACGTTGCTCCCCACGCCTGGATCCACAACTCAAGAACGATCAGAGCCCAAACACGATTTGCGGCGCCGTCACTGCCGTTCTTCGCCTCATTGAGCGATCGTTCCACGGCCGGGTGAAACAGGACGGACCCAAGCCGGCTTTGAGAGCTGAGCAGCGTTTCGTGCGCCCAAGAATGAAGACCATTGGCTATCCACTGGTTTGCCGGATCCGGAAAGCCCCGCTTCGGCCGTTCGATGATCTCGCGCGGAAGCCGCTTTGCACAAAACCGGCGGAGAACGCTTTTTGTTTCGTACTGATTGATCCCATTGCGCCGGACCTTTACAGAATTGGGCTGACGGTTCGCCCATTCGACCAGGCGGTAATCAAGAAACGGTGTGCGGGCCTCAAGCGAGGCCGCCATTGTTGCTTTGTCGGCTTTCATCAAAAGGTCTTCGACAAGCCAGTCCTTTTGATAGACCGCAAGTATCTGTTGAAGCGGGTCTGCGGAACCGGCCGCCTCATATTGGGCCGAGACGATCCGCTCGCTGCTTTCCCAGCATTCTGAAGGCATCAGTACTTCCTTCTCTGCCTGGCTGAAGTTTCCCGTAATGTGCGGCAACGCGATCTTGTTCCAATTTTGCAGCGGCAAATTCGCGACTTTATCGGCCCGGCGATGAAGGCCGTCCGGCCCGAGGCGTGCAAAAGCCGCGCCAAGTTTCAATGCGGTCGGAAACCGCTGCAACAGGCGAACACGGTTCCATTCCCTCTCCGCCCGGTCAAAATCGTAGCCCGCAAGGATCTCATCACTACCTTCACCCGAAAGCACGACCTTAACGTGCCGCCGAGCAAGCCGCGACAAGGCGAGTACAGAGATCGCCGATAGGTCGGCCAGCGGCTCGTCGGTCGCATAGACCACCTCGGGCAGCATTTGGTGAAATGTCTTTTCATTCAGTATAACTTCGTGGTACTGGGCTCCCACATGACGCGCAACCTGTGCGGCGTAGGACAATTCTGAATAGTATCCGCCTTCCTCAAATCCGACAGAGAATGTGTGAAAATTGCGATGTCCCAACTCGACCGCGGCCGCGGCGATAGCGCTTGAATCCAGGCCGCCGCTCAGAAATACGCCGACGGGAACATCCGCCGCGACCAACCGCAGTTCGACCGCGTCAAGGAACAGTTCTGCGAATTCTTTATCGATCTCCCGCTCAGGCCGGGGAACTCGCTCGTCATTTACGACATCGCTTTCCCAATATCGCTCAATGATCGGCGGGCCGCCCGGGCTGAATCGCAGTAAATGTCCCGGCGGCAGTTTTTTTACGCCTTGCCAGATCGAATTAGGCCCCGGCACATAGCGAAACGTAAGATAGTCCCAGAGTGCTTGCTTGTCCAGACGCCGATCTATCAATCCGGACGCGAGTATCGCCTTTATCTCCGAGGCGAACAAAAACGCTCTGCCGTCCCAATAGTAATAGAGCGGCTTAACGCCCATGCGGTCGCGAACGAGCAAAAGGGTCCTCGAATTCTTATCCCAGGTCGCCGCGGCGAACATCCCGTTCCAATCGTGGATCCCGGCCTCGCCCTTGGCGACGAGGCTTTTAAGAACGACCTCAGTATCGCTTTCGGTGGTCCAACCTGAAGCACCTTCCGACGTAAGCCGCTCGCGCAGCGTTCGGTAATTGTAAACTTCGCCGTTAAAAACAATTCCTCGGCCTGCTTGCTCGTCCCAAATAGGCTGTCGGCCGCCCGAGAGATCAATGATCGAAAGCCGCCGCATCCCGAATCCAAACCCATCTTCGGCCCACGCTCCCTCATCATCGGGGCCGCGATGGGTTATCGAATCGTTCATTCGCCCGACTATGGCCAGGCATTCTTCGCGGGAGTGGTCTCCGGCAATACCGACAATACCGCACATCTATTGTTGTTTCCTGCCTTGCATAAATTGTCGGTCCGGCAAAGCTGCCGCAATGATCGTCCCGCCATAGCCAACGGCAATGGCTCGATCGCCCGCGAACGCAATTCGCTCCAGTCTGTGAGGCGTTCCGCTCTTTTCGAACATCCACGTCTTGCCCTGGTCATGAGTACCAAGTATCATGCCGCCGTCACCAACGGCGAAGCCGTTCATTCCGTCAAAGAAACCAATATCGAGAATCTCCGCCGTCGTTCCGGACGACTGCGGCCGCCACGTCCGGCCGCGATCGCCGGTAAAGAATATCATCCCTGCGGCCCCAGCGGTCCATCCAGCATTTTCGTTAGCAAAGAATATCGAATTCAATTTCTGCTCCGGCCTGGACGATGTGAACACCCCGTTCTGCCAACTCCTACCGTTGTCGTCACTAAAGATCAGTGTTCCGCCGCCGCCCGCCAGGATCATCCGCGATCCGGAAACCATTTCGCCATCAAGTATCCGAAATTTGATGGGCAGCCAGTGCCGCGCTTCGGGCTTGCCATCCTCAGGAAGCCCCGCGACAACGCCGCCTTCACCAACAAGAAGCGCACCGGTGGGCGTAAAGAACATCCGGCTAAAGCGTTCTCGCGACGCCGCAAGTTCTATGACTGACCACGTCTTGCCGCCATCGATCGTCCGCATCAAATACGCGGGATTTTTTCCACCGGCCGTCCTGCCGCGATCGCAAAGCATCCAGCCGCTGGAGATGTCGGCGAAATACACATCGCGAATCGTATCAGCTGTCGGGACACGAAGCTTTCGCCAGGACGCGCCGCCATCCTGTGTAGCCAATAAGGTGCCGTTGCTGCCGGCCGCAAATCCGCGGTCAGCGTCAATGAACTCGACCGCCTGCAGCCACGCGAGGCTCCCTGAATCCTGCTTCCGCCAATCCGCGGCCATGACGCTGGAAGCGACGGCCAGTAATAGCATCAACGACAGGATATACATGTATTTAGGCCGTGAAATACATCTCCTAGAACGGCGAGCCGAACAATATCCGGACAGCACTCGCCTTTCCGATCGCGTCCATTATCTTCGTAATGCTCCATTTCTTTTCGGGTACGATCAACTGGTCGCCCGGCAGCAGATAGGGCACCTCGCTTTCTCCTTTTGAGATCTCGCTCAGGTCAATGATAGTTCGTGCAAAGGAGCCATCGCGGGTCATGCGCAATAGGACCACTCGTTTTGAATCTCCTCCGCTTGCCACGCCGCCTGCCTCGGCGATCGCTTCATAAACACTATAGCGCCGGTTCATCAACTTAACACCGGGAGCTGCGACCTTGCCGAGGACGCCAAAACGCGCCGACCCCACCTTGTCCAAAGTCACCGTCACCTGCGGATCGATTATGTATTCGTCAAGCCGCTTTTTCAGTTCGGCGGCAACCTGGTCAGTGGTCTTTCCTCCGACGAAAACGCCGCCGGAAATAAGCGGGTACGCGATCCGCGCCGTCGGCGGGATCACGATGCCGGTCTTCGAATAATTTGGCTCGCCAAAGACATCGACCGTGATCACGTCCTCGGGGCCTAGATGATATTGGCGCAAATAGTTGTTGTAGTACGGCAGCAGTTCAGCCTCTTCGTCAGAAACGGGCTTAGGGGGCTGGGCCATGGCAGCAACGGCAAAAAGGGCCGCGACCGCCGCGGCGGCCATCCAATGTGAGATCAGGGTTTTGTACTTCATCGGATACTTCACTCCTAACGGCCTCCCTTTCCAAAGAGGACCGTTTTTACCGTCTCAAAAATGATGATCGCATCCAGGGCCAGTGATTGGTTCTTTATATAATAAAGGTCGTATTGAAGCTTTTCCCTGGCATCTTCGACCGACGCTCCATACGGATATTTTATCTGGGCCCAACCGGTCAGGCCTGGAGCAACGAGGTGTCTGTGGCCATAGAACGGTATTTGCTCGGTCAATTCAGCGACAAAATGCGGGCGTTCCGGGCGCGGGCCGATGAAGCTCATCTCTCCTTTCAAAATATTCCAAAATTGCGGTATCTCGTCGATCCGCACCTTTCGGATGAGCCTTCCGAACCTTGTTATCCTATCATCGTCCGACGACGCCCAAACCGGCATTCCGTCTGCTTCGGCATCTTGATACATCGATCGGAACTTCATCAACTCAAAAACAATGCCGTCCCTGCCAACGCGCTGCTGCTTGTAAAACACTGGGCCCGCTGATTCGAGCTTTATGATGATCGCGGTAAGTATCGCGATCGGAAAAGAAAGTACGACCCCGATCAGTGCAAGCGACCGGTTGACGATCTCGCGTATGACAACAATAAGTTTTGTATCCCGCTCGCGACCCGAAAAGATCAGCCATGACGGCCGAAGCATATCAAGGTGTACCTGCCCTGTAACGCGTTCGTAGAAGGATGCGCTTTCCTCGATGTCCACGCTGTTTTCCAGGCTCATTCTGAGCAGTGATTCCGTCGGAAAATTTCCGCGCCTCTGCGCAAGGGCCACGACGATCCGATCGATCTTACGCTCGGCAACGATCTTTTCTAACTGGTCGGAGTTGCCTAAGATCGCAGCTTCGCCAAGCTCGGCCCGCGACCGCGGCGAATCGCCGTTCTCAACCCCCGGCACAGCAACAAATCCCGCGATACGATAGCCTGCATCCCGCCGAGTATAGACAATATTAGCTGTCGCGACGGCCGCTTTGCCGGCGCCAAGTATCAGGACCTTCTCGCCGAGATCTGGATGCCCCGTAAGATAGTGAATGCAGGTCCGCCAAACCAGCAGCAGAACGAGGGTCAAGACAACGGAATAGATCAGCGTGCCGCGCCCGATCATCAACGGGGGGACAAGATAGTAGAGGATCGCAAGGATGGTCCAGGCAATGCCAGTCACCTGCACAAGGCGAAACAATAGTTCTCGCCGATTGTGCATAACGCCGTAATCGTATAGGTCGTAGAGGTAGATCGTGACAAGGCAAACCACGACCGCAAGTGTGACCTTACTGAGGGCTCCATTCTCGATGATCTGATAGGCGGTACCCTCCCAACCCAGGCGCAGATAGAGCGCAAGCATGATCGCGATAAAAACTATCGCGACATCGGCCGCTATCAGGCCGGCCGTGCGTGGGCTGAATTTGGTACTCATCGCTAACTACAGCTCAGGCCCTTACAGGCTCATTCCGATCGTACAAGCCATATTTATAATAGCTTTCGTCCATCAATGGGACTTCCGACTGGTTCAGTATGGTTCCCAGCATCCGCTCTCGGGGTAATGAATCGAGGACCCTGTCAACGTCTTTATACTTCGTATGGTCCGCACGAATGACCAGCAGAGCTCCGTCCGTCTGGTTTATCAGCAGCGACGCATCAGTAAATATTCCTAGCGGTGGTGCATCAATAATTACAAAATCAAAATATTCCCGTGCCTCTTTCAATATCTCCGAGAAACGCGGGCCCGAGATCAACTCCGCCACATCGCTGCGTGGTTCGCCGCCCGGCAAAAGATACAGGCCTGCCGGCTGGAGATGTACGATCGATCCCATCAAAGAGGCTTTGTCCGACAATACTTCGGATAGCCCAGACCGAGCTTCGATCCCTAAATAGGCCGCAAGGCTCGGTCTGCGAAGGTCGCTGTCGATCATCAGCACACGCGTGCCGTCTGCCTGGGCAAACAGCCACGAAAGGTTCGCCGCCGTGACCGATTTTCCTTCCGTTGGGCCAACGCTTGCGATAACAATGGCCTGTAGTTTTCGCTTCCTGCTCCTGTGGAGGATCTGAGTCCTTAAATTTCTATATTCTTCACAGTACGGCGATCTCGGCTCTGTGATCGAAACAAGCCGCGGATTCACTTTCTCAATGTTGACGAAGAAGCTTTGGACCTGCGGAAGTTCGTCGAGTTCTCGGGGTTCAAGCGGTACGAGCGTTTGCGGGCGGCTGGCGTTCGCTTCCGGTGGCAGCCTGTCCTTTGCTCCATTCTCGGCCCTTGGTGCGCCGATCCTAAGGTCGGGCGCGAAAAGTGATCCCGCCGGCACATTATCCGCCAATGCGTCGACGCTCGTCTCGACATCGAGTATGTCTTCCCGTTCGGCCGGAAACTCGCTTTCGTACTTCTGTATCGTTTTTAGAAATTTCATCACTAACCCCCAATCCTCGTCCTACGGGAGTCACCACTGCATTCTCATTTCGCCCCAACGCGGCTGCGGTCCAAAAGGAGTTCATCGTGGCCAACCGGCGTCAGCACCCTGGCCGAACGGACCGCCTCTACGGGCCGGTCGCTTGGAATCACGCTGTCGCGGTCCGGAAGCAGGTCAAGATTCTCTGCAACGCTCTCGACAACTTTGCGGCTGATCATTGGGTCACCAGCCGCGTAGGCCGCGATCATCGAATTATCGCAAAGATTATTTATAAGCCTTGGAATTCCTTCCGAACATTGAAAAATATAATCGATCGCGTATGGCGAAAACACATTCGGCTGCGGCGAACCGGCAATGAACAGGCGTTCGGTAATGTAGCGCTTCACCTCATTGACACTTTCAAGAGCCGGCATTACACAGCGTAAGGCGATCCGCTGCTTCAACTGGCGAAGGCTCGGCCTTCGAAGGGTTTCAGTCAACTCCGGCTGCCCGGTAAGGATTATTTGAAGATGTTTAGCGTTGTCCGACTCCAGGTTGAGCAGCAGCCGTATTTCCTCAAGGACCTCGTCCGGCAGTTCGTGAGCTTCGTCAACGATAAGGACCGTACGCAGCCCGCGGCGATGGCGGTCTTCAAGCAGCCGCGCCATTTCACTCAAAAGTTCGGTCTTGTTCGACCATTCAGTTATCCCGAGCATTTCCGCAACATGGTGATAAAATTCTTCAATGGAAAGATGCGGATTCACGATGTATGCGGCAAGCACACTCGAATCAAGCCTTCGGATGATCCACCGCAATGCCGTCGATTTTCCAGTGCCGACCTCGCCCGTCAACACGATCAAGCCCTTTGCCATTTCTATCCCGTAATACAAACTCGCTAAAAGCTCGTTGTAGCTCGGGGTAAAAACAATGAACTTAGGGTCCGGCGTTAGACCGAACGGATACTCATTCAGATTGAAAAACTCTTTGTACATTCTCGGGTCACTTGGGCCTTAGCCAAGGCAAACTCACCAACTTTAACTGAACCTCTCAATAATTCGCGACACATGGAGGACCATGACCAGCACCGGAATGCTAAGTACGGCCGCGACAAATCCTCCGGCGACCTTTAATAGATGCGATCTGTAATTTGCGGTTATCTCTTTTTCGGAAAGCAGGTCCGGCACAGCCGCAAGTACCGGGAGGCCCGTGTAGTGCTTCGCATCCTCGATACTTTGGACAGTGAAAATCTTCGGTATTTCGAGCGCCGCGGCAAACAGAAGGCCAAGCCCAAGGCCGGCCAACGCGCCAAAGGCGATGAACAGCGGCCGCTTGGATGCATTTTCAGGTGTCGCGGGCAGATTGGCCGGGTCGACCACCCGGATAGATTCGCCCTGCGCATTTGTCTCACGCTCGACCTGCTGCTGCGCGTTGTTAAACTTCTTCTGCAGCTCGTCATACGCCGATTTTGCTAGATCAAGCTGGTTGGTGATCCCTTCAAGCGCGACCCGAACGTTCGGGATCGAATTGATCTTTGTCTCGAGCAGAGCGATCTGCCCAGCGTTCTGTGTCAGGTCAAGGTCTTTCGCCTGAAGCTGCTGTTCGATCTGCGCGATCTGGCCTTCGGCCTTTGTTTTGTCAATTTCAAGGCTTTGCTTCTGCAACTCAGCCTTTCGGCTGCCTGCCTGATTCGCCTGCTTCACGCGGATATCGGTATTCTTTGCAAGTTTTTCAAGTTCCTCGTTGATCTTGCCTATCTCAGCCTCTGCCTGGATAACTTCCGGATGCTTTTCGCGATATTGCTTCCTCAGCCGTTCCAGCCTCGCACCGGTCTCGGCCCGTTTTTTTACGAGTTCCGCGTATGCCGGGGTATCTTCGATCCGCGCCGCCTGCTGGACAGCGGCCTTGGTCTCATTCTCTCCAAAATTCTCGATCAGCCGCATCTGGCTGTTCATCGCGCGAATACTTTCCTGGATCCTGCCCCGCTCGTTCAGCAATGATTCTTTGTCCTTTGAGATCGTCGCCTCGCGCGTGCGCAAGCCCTCAAGCTGGGCGATCAGTCCCTGGGCTGACTCGGGCAAGGTCTCAACGTTGTTGGCCATGATGTCGAGCCTTTGCTTTTCAATTGCGTCAAGATTCGTCTTTGCCTGTGAAAGCTGATTATTGATGAACTCCCGCGTGGTCTCCGCACTCCGCTTCGACTCGACCGACTGGGCCGTCACATATTCTTTCGCAAGCTCCGCCGTAACGTTCCGCGCCTTTTCCGGCGAAGGATCGCGAAAGCTGATGCGAAATCCGACCACCTTTTCGTTATCCGCCTTTTCCGGCACAACCGCGACGTTGTCGCGCATCTTGTCAACGATGCGCTCCACCGGAACGCCGGCCGCTCGATCGTCAGCGTAAAGATCGAACTTCTGCAGCATCGGTTCCAGGGCCGTACGGCTGAGAACGGATTGATTGATCGCCTGCAGCCGGTTTGACAGGTCATCGTCTGTCAGCGACGGAGCTACCTTTTCAGAAATGGCAGGCGGCGTCAGTGTCAGGAACGAAGTTGACACGTATGTGCTCGGAAGCCCGCGGACAACCCAGAATACGGACACAAAAACAGCGAGGGCCGGAAACAGAATATGCCACTTCCGCTTCTTTGCCATCCGCAGATATTCCACAGCGGTCCTTTGTCGAAACTCCACACCCATAAACACTTTCGTCACGCAACGCGCTTTGCCGTACTGGTCGATTTCAATATAAGTTAGTACGAAAGCATACAAATTTCTAGAGAAATCGCTCAAACATCCATTTAATCCGGCAAAAAACCAGCCAGGTCGTCCCCAAGATGCCCTGTTAGGTCAATGGCGGCGGCCAAAGACCGCTGAGGGTCTTTGCCGAGGGGCGTCATAACCCGAACGAGGCCTCCGTCTGATCTCCGCCGGACAACGCTATCTATCGCCGTATAGAACTTGTCCTCGTATTCGCTGACAGAAGTACGCCCGCGGCCCTGATACCAATAGATCAGATATTCCTGATGCTCGCCTCGATTAACGACATACAGATTTGTGTCAAAACGCCGGCCATTCGGGGTCGTGATCGTCAGGAGCTGCGGCTCGGTCATTTCCCAGCCGGTTCCGGGCAGGCAGTTGAGCGGACTGTGGTACGTTGAACCGCCACGCTGCGAGGCGTAAAATCCGACATAGATATTCAATCGTTTGCCGGGGCCGTAGTAATCACGCATCACGTAATCAGTAGCCCGCAAAACCCGTTCGCTTTCAGCATCGAACCGGATGTCAGGATTTCGCTGCTCCCACGTCCCAAGCCTCGCCGGTATCTCGGCCAAGGGCCGCCGGCCGACCGGCACCTCGCCCCGATATTGGAGCCAGTTGACGAAACCGCCGCAAATGGCCAGCAAAAGCAAGATCGCCCAGGCCCGCTTGACCGGAACAATACGGCCCGGTCCAATTGCCTCGGAAGGAATATCGCCGCCACCCGGTCCAGCCCCTTCGCAGCTAAGGATGCGCGCTATAAGAAAGTTCAGGCCAAGCAATAGTGCGAGCGCTGAGAAAAAGACCGCTGAGCCAGAGAGATCATGCCAAACACCTTCGACGGCATCTTGCCCGTACAAATACGCAATAGCGCCAGTGATAAGGACGCGCGCCGCGTTCGTTATAAGGGCAACAGGCACTGACATTGCCATCAACAGAACCGTCCGCTGAACATCCCTAGCAAAGAAAAGTTCCTTGAAGCCATTCGTTAACGAATCCCGGCGGTCCCGCGTAAAGTAACCGAGAATCAGCGCGAGCGTGATCAGGGTGACCAGCGACCTGATCCCGCTGCATGCCTCGACAACCTCCAGGCTAACGATCTCACCGGTCGCCCGAACTGGTATCTCTATGACATTACCCATTCTTACGGCGGAAATTCCAATGATATGCAAGCCTGATTCGGCCATTCTGGACGCAAGCATTTGCAGCGGCAGGGCGATCTTGTTAAATAGGATCTGAGGTATCGGGACCGCAAGAATGAGGAGGAGAAGCGGTATTGAAAGTTGCCTGATCATTCCGGCCCCAAAGAGACCAATGATCATTCCGACGATCATGAAAAGCAGCGACAACCGCTGGGCGTAAAGGATTGACGCGAGTGTGCCTGCCACAAGCAGGAGCAAGGCGATCGAGCCAAATACCCATCCTACCGAACTCCAACTACCGTTAACGGCGCTCTTCAACGAATCGAATCGCTGCCAGACGATAAAGCCAATAACGAATGGGACAAGCAGGCCGTGGGAGTAGTTATCATCGGTCCACCAATCAACGCCGAGTTTCCACAAAACGGTAGAATACATGAACACGACCGCAGCCCCGACCAACGATGTCATCCATGCCTGGCGAGTCAGATCATGTGAGCTATTTCGCATGATATCTATCGTTACAGTAAAACAAGCCGCAATGTCACTCGAAAGCAACAATACGGCTTGAATTCCCTAGTACTGCTCGACGAGTTGGGACGGAATTCCTATTCCGAGCGGCGAAGGCGTCTCCGTGCCGCAAATCCGACACCGGCGAGGCCCGCGCTGAACAGAATTATCGATATCGGCTCCGGTGTCGGCACGCCGCCGCAATCCCCGGTAGTACGTTCCTCGTTCGCGGAACGGTCATAATCGCAGCCATGCCTTGGTTTACGTTCTGGCCCGTCACCTGCATTTACCACGGTCGCGACGCCGCCGAAAATGGAAACAGTAAGACACAAGGCCAAAACAAGTTCAGTTATCTTCTTCATGAATTCCCCTCTGGATCGATGATCCTCTCACACACAGGCAATGACTCCTATATTCCAGGCTGTTGCTCCTGAAAAGCCGATACGAACCAAAGCATCGCCTGCTCAAACTCATACATGCGCTCCCAAAAGCCAACGCCGGAATCGGCGCTTAAACAGCTAATACTTCGGAAGGACTTAGAGCGAACGTAACTATGATAAGGCCGTATCGTCCCATTTTTCTGTATGATGGATTACACTATACGACAATTTTTGTCACATTTTCAGGGAACCGCGCCAGACAATAAGGAGTATTATTAATACCTATCGACTTGGAAAGGAGGAAAAATGGACTTCTATTTCTTGCTGTTTTCGCTCTTCTTCCCGCGAATAGTGCTGGTGGTATATCTACTTTGGAACATGTATCCCGCGAATTCTGTCCCGCAATGGGCTGACATACTGCTCGGGGTCTGTTCCCCGCGGGTATTGATCCTTATATACATATATCAAGCTATGGGCTATGAGAATATTTGGTTCGCCGCGCATTTGATCGCCGCGATCCTTGCTTATACCGGCGGCGGGCGGGAAACGTTCCGTAGGCGGCGCAGGGCCGCTGACGTTTGATCCGAAACTTATATAGGCGTCACCAACTCGGATTAAGTATACCCTTCCCTCCGGATCAGCTTAGTTCAGTGTTTTCTTGGACTTAGTGTAGTCTGGATTACAGAGGCTAGCGGCCGCGCCGTGCTAGGATGTGCTTTCCGAAAGTCTCGGGCATTTTTCGCTGGCGTTGAACCGGGCGATCCAAATATTCGGAAAATTCGACTCCGCCTTTGATCAGGTGCAGAAAAAAAGAACCCGGAATCAAATTTAGGATTGCCAACCGTTGTTTTGATTCCGGGACCAGGGTTTTAATACGCTCAGCAATCTGGGCGTATGCGTAGCTAAAAAGCGAATCGACGGTGGATTCCAGTTCCGCCGGGCCTTTTTTTTTCAACGCAGCACTTGAGTCGCCATTCGTGTCTGCTTCTTCATACCAGCGTTAGTGCAGCATAGGCTGCTGTGTGAAACACCATGCCTAAGCCATGCCGCCAGGATGTGGTATCATTACAATTAATTCCAACTGTGCTGGCGATCTGTGAATCTTAGCCTTAGATCGATGCGCCGACCGTTCACCGGCGCTCAACACCGATCATCAGGAGAACTTACCGATAATGAAAATATACGTTCGCATGGGCAAACGCCCATTATTTTGGATTCTGGCATTTGCCTCGATTTTTGCAATTATGACCGTTAAGGGAGATCGTTCCGTCACCGCCGGCCCTGCGAATGCCCGTGCCGCCAACCCGCTTCTTGAAACCTGGACAGGCCCGTATGGAGGCGTTCCGCCATTTGACAAGGTCAGGGTCGCTGACTTTGAACCGGCGATGGCCGAGGCGATGAAAGAGCATCTCGCGGAGATCGATGCGATCGCGGCCAACAAAGAGGCTCCAACGTTCGAGAACACGATCGTCGCCATGGAAAGAAGCGGTCAGGCCCTGAAACGAGTTTCGACTGTTTACGATATCTGGACCAGTAATCTCAACTCAAAGGAGCTTGAGCCGATAGAAGCGTCGATCGAGCCGCTGCGGGCTGCGCATGGAGACAAGATCACGCAGAACGCTGACCTGTTCAAACGTATCGAAGCCGTTTATAGCACGGAAGGCAAAAAGAAAGATGGTGGTGAACGCTCGCGTTTGGCATGGCTTTACTACACGAACTTTGTTCGATCAGGGGCCAAACTTGCGCCGGAGAAAAAGGCGAGACTGGCCGAAATAAACAAATCTTTGGCCGGCCTCTTCACCAAATTCAGCCAGAACCTGCTCGGCGACGAAGGCGAACTCTACGTCGAGATAAAGAACGAAGCTGACCTCGCCGGCCTTCCGCAATCGCTTCGTGATGCCGCGGCCGCGGCCGCGAAAAGCAAAGAAAAGAATGGCTCCTGGCTGATCAGAAACACGCGGTCCTCGGTCGATCCGTTCCTAACTTATTCGGAAAACCGCGCCTTGCGTGAAAAGGTCTGGAGGATGTTCGTTAACCGTGGAGACAACGGCGATGAACGCGACAATAACGCGATCATCACCGAAATACTCCAGCTCCGGGCTGAACGGGCAAAGCTTCTTGGATTTAAGACGCACGCCCACTGGAGGCTTGAGAATACGATGGCGAAAACTCCGGAAAACGCCATGAAGCTTATGGAAGGCGTTTGGCCGGCCGCGATCGCGCGCGTTAAAGAAGAGGTCGGCGATATGCAGGCACTTGCCGATAAAGAAAAGGCTGGTATCAAGATCGAGCCGTGGGATTATCGGTATTACTCCGAAAAGGTTCGCAAGGATCGATACGACCTTGACGAAAATGAGATAAAACCGTACCTGCAATTGGACAAGATCCGTGACGCGATGTTTTGGGTCGCCGGCGAGCTGTTCAATTTCAAGTTCACGCCTGTCAACAACGTGCCCGTATTTCACCCTGATGTCGTCGTTTACGAAGTTACGGACAAGACAAGCGGCAAACATATCGGCCTTTGGTATTTTGACCCTTATGCCCGCGACGGCAAACGGTCAGGTGCCTGGATGAACGAATATCGCGAGCAAAGCCGCATGGACGGCCGCGAAGTCGCAACCATCGTTTCGAACAACTCGAACTTCGTCAAAGGCAAGCCGGGTGAGCCGGTACTCATTTCCTGGGACGACGCGACGACCATGTTCCATGAATTCGGACACGCCCTGCACGGCCTTTCATCGAACGTGACTTATCCGACACTTTCCGGCACGAATGTGGCACGCGATTATGTCGAATTCCCGTCGCAGCTTCTCGAACACTGGCTGAGCACGCCAGAGGTCCTGCAGAAATATGCGCTGCATTACCAGACCGGCAAGCCAATTCCGCAGGAGCTTGTGGACAAGATCAAAAAGGCCGGGACATTCAATGAAGGCTTTGCCACGACCGAATATCTTGCAAGTGCGTTGGTCGATATGAAACTCCATCTGGCGGGTGACACAAAGATCGACCCGGATAAGTTTGAACGCGAAACACTTGCTGCACTCGGCATGCCGCACGAAATAGTCATGCGCCATCGCACACCGCAATTCGGACACGTTTTTTCCAGCGACGGTTACTCGGCCGGCTATTACAGCTACCTTTGGTCGGACGTCATCACGGCAGATGCCTTTGGCGCTTTTGTCGAGGGCAAAGGCCCATATGATAAGGAAGTTGGAGCACGACTGGTGAAGTACGTCTTCTCCGTCGGAAACACCATCGACCCGGCGGAAGCATATCGCAAATTCCGCGGCCGCGATCCGAAGGTCGAGGCGTTAATGAAGAAACGCGGGTTTCCCGTAAAGTAGGTCCGCAATTGCAGAAGCCCGCACGAAGTAAGGGCGTATCATTGCAGAAGCCCGCACGAAGTAAGGGCGAGTTGCCCAACGTTGAGTGACCTGCCCTTACTTCGTGCGTGCCTCTGCATCAATACCCAAATTCCGCATCCGGCGGTAAAGGTGGCTACGGTCAACGCCCATATTTTCGGCGGCCTTGCTAACGTTGCCGTCGAATTCTGCAAGCTTGTGGAGGATGAACTCGCGCTGATATGCGTCGGTTGCCTCGCGAAAAGTTGGGAAGCGGAATGTCGAAGCAGGCCGCTCGCCGGTTGAGCCGAGTTTTGGCAGATCGTCAGCGTTGACAGTCTGACCGCTATGAGTGATGACAATCCGTTCGATCGTGTTTTTCAACTCGCGCACGTTTCCGAGCCAGACGTGGTCACGCAAGGCATCGATCGCATCTTTACTAAATGACTTCGGTTTCTTTGCGTAATTCGTCGAAAATCTGAGGTTGAAGTGTTCAATAAGTTGAGGAACGTCCTCGGACCGTTCGCGCAGCGGCGGTACTTGAAAAGGAATAACGTTCAGCCTGTAAAACAGATCGTGCCGGAAATTGCCGTTGTCGATCAACGCATCGAGCGGCTTGTTTGTGGCTGAGATCACACGGACATCGACCTTTATCGCCGTATTGCTGCCCACGGGTTCAAACCGCTGTTCTTCCAGAACACGCAGCATCTTTGCCT
>JADLDC010000269.1 GCA_020846885.1 Acidobacteriota bacterium
AATTCCGTCGTATCCTTCTCTCATAGCGTATCCTCCTTCGGTCCCTTTGACCGTTTTGTTTTTTCATCAAAACAAGGATACGCTATTTTTCATTTACCCTCTTCCACAACTTTCGATACTAGCTCCGAACGGTCGTCATTAGAGTTCTTTGAAACCACCTGTAACGACAGAAATATTCGCACGCCTTCTGATTTATGTTACCTGGCAAGACTCTATGAGTGGATGGGAAGAATCGATGATGCCCTAGAACTGTTGGAAGAAGCTGAAGAACTAAACCCGGACTTCTGGGAGCCGCCTTATAACTTAGGTGTAATTCACTGGCGACAAAACAATTTTGACGGAGCATTGCCTACGCTCCTTCGAGCTTCCGAGCTAGCACCTTGGCGTCGCCAGCCTTGGTTCATTCTATCAAAAATCTACGAGCAACTTGGTCGCTCAGAAGAACTGAGTTCCGCAAAATCGCGAATCGAGTCACTGGATCGGGAATTGGAACAACTTTATGAACACGATTAATTTGCTTTCGCTATACCCTTCGCAAACGAAACGACGGGTACGACGGTCCATTTTTTAATATTTCTATGACGGTCCAAGACCAGATCAACAACTACATTTCCAGCCTGCCAGAACCAAAACGTGCTGACGTTGAGGTGTTGCACCAAATGATCCTGCGGGTAAAGCCGAAATGCAAACTGTGGTTCCTGGACGGCACGAACAGCGAGGGCAAGGTCGTTTCTAATCCTAATATCGGCTACGGCTCGCGACCCCATAAATATGCTGATGGAATTACCAGAGACTTCTATCAGATCGGCCTGAGCGCAAACAAAACCGGGATCTCTGTCTATATCCTCGGTATCGAAGACAAGAAATACCTGAGCGAAACCTACGCCAAAACCCTCGGCAAAGCAACCGTCACGGGCTATTGCATCCGCTTCAAAACCCTAAAAGAAATAAACCCCAACTCCCTCGAAGCCGCGATTGCGTTTGGGTTTGAGAATCAGAATTAGTGTGCCGCGCAGCGGCATATGAATTTAGCCGTGGGCTTCAACCCACGGACATGATAATAATAACAACGACGTCGTCGCATAGCGAAGATTGAAACGGACAGTTTTATGTTGATGTGCCAATTTGCAACGTGGGTTATAATCGAGGCGGAGAAATTTTATGTCAGAAGTTGTCCTAACATTACCCGACGAACTTGCAGCCGAAGCGAGAGAAATGGGCCTGTTCAAGCCACTGCTCGTTACGTCTCTATTCAAAGCGGAGATTCGCCGCCGAAAAGCTAATCGACTATTTGAGGCGGCAGATCGATTGGCGGCTGCCGGCGAACCTATGTCCGAAGAAGAGGTAATGGCCGAGGTCAAGGCTGTCCGCGAAGAGCGTCGACGCCGTGGTTGATGCGAATTGTTGCGGATACAAATATCGTCGTTTCAGGCCTTCTATTCGGCGGTCTCCCCTTGCGTGTCCTCGACGCGGGTAAGACCGGAATAGTCGAATTATGTACAAGCCCGGCGTTACTTACTGAATTTACCGAAGTGATCGAGCGGCCGCAGTTTGACCGCAAGTTTGCCGAGACCGGCATCAGCCGTCACCGAATGGTGAGCGATTACGCCGAGATATCGACGGTCATTTCACCAACGAAATTAAGCGGCCAAGTAACTCGTGACCGCGATGACGACGAAGTGATCGCCTGTGCTCTCGCCGCCGATTGTGAGTTCATCGTAACCGGCGATAACGACCTGCTGGTGCTGAAGGAGCATCGAGGAATCAAGATCGCAGCAGCGGCCGAATTTCTTCGAGAGTTGGAGCTTTGACATGAGTATGCAAACATACACGGAAACACAAGAGAATTTGTCGGTTCTACTCGAACGAGCCTCAAACGAAGGCGAAGTTCGGATCAAACGATCCAACGGACAGGTATTTATCCTTAAACCGGAAAAAGCCAGGCGTTCTGCCCTTGATGTTGCAGGTATTGACCTAAACATTTCAACCAAAGAAATCGTCGAATTCGTCCGCGAAGGGCGTGAACGACAATACGGGAAATTTGATGATTAGATTTCAATTCTTTCCACGCTCACAGGGCATCACGCAACCGATTCAAGAAGTGATCGATTGCTTTGTTAACTGTGACGGTCATATTTCTTCGCCGAAACACGATCTTGCGAGCAACGACGTACTGGCTGTTCTCCGTCCGCATCTTGAGAACGTCGGCTATAGAGTTGAGGAAGGAAAATCGAAGATTCAAAAGATTGGCGTTCCCGTTCTTTTTGGCTTGGGAAATCAGATTGATAAAGCCTTTAACGCTGACGCAATAAGCGCGGATGGCAAGATCGTTATCGAAGTCGAAGCAGGTCGAGCAATTGACAACAATCAATTTTTGAAAGATATTTTCCAAGCCTGCATGATGTTTGATGTAGAGTACTTAGTTGTGGCCGTTCGCAACCATTATCGAAAAAAAAGATGATTTTGCTCACGTTTTCACCTTTCTTGAGACACTGTACATTTCCAACCGCTTACATCTACCGCTAAAAGGGATATTGCTTATAGGTTATTGAGAATGCTGAGCCGGGTCAGAACCGGGAGCGATAGCGACTGGGTTCTTGCGCTGCGAAAGATTGTGCAATGTGGAACGACTCAGACATCCCGCCGGGAGTTTTCTTCACCTTTCGGTGTTACTGCACATGGAGTCTGTGTCAAAAGTTGTGGAAATAGGGTTTAGCATCCTTGTTTGCCGGTGTTTGTAGATCCGTTTTTAAAGGGGGTTATTCGGTAGTTTGACCTCCTTAAGTTTCTCCGGGAAGCGTAGTCG
>JADLDC010000270.1 GCA_020846885.1 Acidobacteriota bacterium
AATCAACGCGCATGAACGAGGTCAAGATAGGTGATTGTACCTTCTCCCATGTATTGCCGCCGTTCTCGGTCCGCAGGATCGTTCCCGCTTCGCCGACCGCATAGCCTTCGTCATCGTCGCGAAAATCTACATTGTAGAGGGCATTTTTTGTGTGCGAGGCCTGAACACGCCAGGTGTCGCCGCCATCGGTCGTCGCTAGAATAAGTCCTTCGTCGCCGACGATCCATCCATGCGAACTGCCGTTGAAATCAATATGGAACAATTCTGACTTTGACGGCACCTTCATCCGCTGCCACGTTTCGCCGCCGTCGGTCGTACGCATCACGAGCGAATCGATCACATTGCCTTTTGCATTCAGCATCGAGCCGATGGCGAGGCCGCGTTTTTTGTCCGCAAAGCGAATACTGAGAAAACTTGGGGTCTGATTCTTAAGATCGGCCGAGCGAAAGATAAGGGTTTCGTTCCACGTCGTTCCGCCGTCACTTGTAATAAAAACCTTTCGCCCGGCTGCGAGATAGCCGTTTTTCTCGTTTCTGAAATAGATCTCGTTGATGTTCTCAGTGGTTTTGAGCGGATGCGTCTGCCAGGTGCGTCCGCCATCGGTTGTCGCCGCCAGATAACCGCGATCGCCGGCAATAAACCCGCGCGACGCTGATGTAAAGTAGATAGCGACAAGGTCACCTTTCGTGCTGGATGGCTGCACCTGCCACTTTTGCCCGCATACGGCGACGGCAAGCATACTGAAAACAACGAAAAGAAAAAACGGCGGCCTAAAACACTTCACTACAGGTCCTCCAAAAAACGCTGATCTTGTATGACGTTCTAGGATAGCCGTTTTTGCTTGATAAATCATTTGCGGGGCGGCACGCCTGACAGGCCCGTGTTCGCCGCTCGTCAAGGTTTCGCGTTCTGCTTTCGAGCATTTCGCGGCCCGGTTTCCTCCGCGGTGAGGTCACTTGCTGACCTTATACACCTGTCCCTTCCAAACGACCGTGACCTCTTCGCCGAGCGAAAAGAATTTCGCGAGATCGCGATCGGACGCGGCAAGCTTGTAATATTCCTCACTGCCGAATTTGATAGAAACCTCCTTAAGCTTTGCCGCGGCGGCATATTCCGCATCGACCCAGACGCCATTCTGGTTGAAGAAGTTCTTGTTCGCGACAAACTGATTAACGGACGAATTATCGACCAGCACCCGTTCGCGCGCATCTTTCTTTTCGCTCTCAACGATCTGAAAATTGCGATTCCGTGAATTTTGCTGAACGCTGAATTGCACGGCGCCGGCACCGCTTTGTTCGGCCATTGCCTTTGGTGCGGCCCGCATCATGCTATCCAACCGGGCGCGATCGACGGTGTTGTTCAGCGTACCGTCGGTAGCAAGGTATGACGTATAAGGCGTGACCAGGCCGTAACGTGTTCCCAGTTCGACGACCTCATCCTTTAGCTCTTTTGTCTCGCCGTTAAGCCGGATCTGATCGAGCAGCCATCCGACGCGGCGGCTTGCCCAAAGCCTAGGAAGAAAGTCGTTGGTATCGTCACGGAACGGAAGATCGAGGCCGTTGAACACAAAGCTTCGAGCTTCTTTGCCCATTTTGCCGCGAAGCGTTACCGTTGCATTTCGCAGTTCGCTCGAATTCTTATACCGCCCGATCATTGCGATCTGCATTCCCTTGAACAGATCGCCGGGCTTTCGCGGATATACGAACTCGGCCTCAATGCCGCCCATGTCGATCTCAAGGTCAGAGAGAACGGGCGAACTCACACGTGAAAAGAAATTCGATACCTTTACCTCAAGGTCTTCCTTTGGCTGAACATAATCGGCGATCCCGGCGTTTTCCATACCGAGTTTATCGAGCAAAGTCGTATTTACATCGTAGCCGAATCCGAACGGGAAAACGCGGACGTCAATGTCACTGGCCGCCTTAAAATTTGAGATTATTTTTTCGACATTCCGTTCGCCCACGGTCGGCAGGCCATCGGTCATGAACACAAGCATCTTTGGCCGCTCGTTCTTTTCAAATTGTTTTACAGCGGCTATCAGCGAATCATTGATGTTCG
The DNA here is from genome assembly GCA_020846885.1 of Acidobacteriota bacterium. GTDB lineage: Bacteria > Acidobacteriota > Blastocatellia > Pyrinomonadales > Pyrinomonadaceae > OLB17. The sequence continues at coordinate 2,059 of JADLDC010000270.1, forward strand.
TGCCGCCCGATGGACGCAGTTTCGCTACAAAATCCTCGCCGCGTTTTTTGCCGGCCGCATTGGCAGGAGTCAACCCGCTGTCCATCAAATGCTCTTCGCCCGCGAAATTTATCACATTGAACCGGTCGCCGTCACGAAGCGTCCTGATCCCAAAAAGCAGCGCCGCCCGCGCCTTTTCCATCTTGCCCTCGTCTGCCATCGAGCCGCTTGTGTCGAGCACAAAGACCACGTCCTTGTTGATCAGCTCGCGCTCCGCCAACTCATCCTTCGGCGACAGGAGCAGCATATAATATCCATCCTTGCCCGGCTCGCGATACGTGACCAAGGACATCCCAAAATCACCGTTCGAAAGGCCGTAGAAGAGCTGCAGATCGTTATCGTTGTCCTTGGTCTCAAACGAGACCGTGACCGCGTTCGTCGAGCTGTTTTTTACATCTATTGCGTGCGTCGGCGAATACACATTGCGAATACCCTGCTTCGCTGTGATCTCGATCGTGCCGGAGATGGTACCGAATTTTTGCGGAACGCTTCCGCGTGGGGTGTCGCCAGTTTGCGGGCCGCGTCGCCATAGATTGTGTCCGGTCCCGAGCGGATATCGATAGGCGACCGTGCCCGACTCGGCCTTCAGAACTTGCGAATAGGTGAGTTCAAGTTTTTTGTCAGAATTTGGCGGGATCGGAAAGATCGATGCCTGAAACAGGTCGCGGCCGGCGTATTCAAGCAAACCCGGATCGCGCTGGCGGCGGACGATCTCGTCATATATCCGCCGCGCCTCTTCGCGCGAACGCACCTCGCCGGAGAGTTTTTTGCCGTTCTCCCAGATCGCGAATTCGACGATCGATGCGGTCTCGGGTATCGGAAAAAAATAGGTTCCTTCGAGCGTGTACGGCGTATCGTTGCGAAATACCTGTTCGACGTGCGTTGTCGCTACCTGGCCGACGATCTTTGTCGTCAGCTCAATTGATTTGACAGGAAGTGCATTTGGAAGAGGCTGCGGGATCGGCCGCGGGCGGCAAGGCCGCATATCGCATATGATCGGTACGATCACACCCTGTGCCGAGGCGGTCGAAACAAACAAAAAACCGCAGCAAGCGGCAAATACAGCAAGCGTTAAAGCTAATAACTTCATAGATCTCTCCCAATTTTGTTGCGCGCGGCGTGCAGGTTGCGCTTTATATGACAATAAAGGAACGGCACAAGTTGCTTCGGCTTGCAGATTTTGTTTTTGCGCGGGGCCCGTGCGTGAAACATGCAGAGGCCTGCGCGTTAGCAAGGGCGTAATCGCCAACACACGCGTACCGAAGCCGAGGTGGAAGGGTACATTTCTTCATCGCCAACGGCGACAAATATCTAAAGCCTGGGGTGTAGTGAGCGAAGCGAGCGGAACCCCAGGAATGACGGCGCGAATGTTTAGAGTCGCTGAAAGCGACTAACAAATATCCCGCCCATAGTTGCTCGCTTTCAGCGAGAGGGGAAATCCGCATTCTTACCTGGGGTTTCGCCGATGCGGCTTTACCCCAGGCTTTAGAGGTCCGTCGCCGTTGGCGACAGAGAAATGTATTGTTGGTCCTTCGGCTTAATTGCGCGTGTGCCGAGCATCACGCCCTTGCTCACGCGCGGGCTTCTGCATATTCATTTTTGCAACAAACTTCGGCTTTTAGAGCTCTATACAATGGTATACTTGACCAACTTCCCCGGAGGCCCAAAATGAAAATTCCCGATCGTTTGCTGCTTTTGGTTCTCGTTCTCGCCCTTTCAGCCGCTGCTTTCGGCCAGGAGGCAAAGGTTGAAAACACTTTGCAGGCCAGCGGCTGCAATAATGAATTTGCGAAATTCCTTGTCGATCAGCAGGTCGCTGAAAGCCGTTCAGTCGTTCAAACGAACAAACGCGTACGAATTCTGACACGGTCGGCCGATTTCCTGTGGAAGTTCGACCAACCTGTCGCACGCGCCTATTTTACGGAAGCGTTCAAGGTCGCGACGGACCACTTTGCCGAGAAGGGTTTCGAGGAAAAGCAGGAGAAGGGTGGATTGCTGATACTTGAGCCCGACTATCGGTTCGAGGTCATTCGTGCGATCGCAAAAAAAGACGGCGAATGGGCAAAACGCCTGATCGAGCAATTGTTGAAGGATTACGAAAAGAATGCCGCCGAACGAAAGATCGGTGACAAGAATCGTGAGATCAGTTCGACGATCTATATCGCAGAGGAAAGTGTCAAAACAAACCCCGAACTAAGCTGGTATCTGTTCCGCCGGATAATGAAGCAGCCGCTGGACGCGCACTGGATGTTCACGCTGTACAGCGTTGCCGGGGCCGACCGCAAATTTGCGGATGAGCTTTACGGTGAACTGCTTGCCGTTTACCGGAACGAAACGCCGCGGCGATTGCTGTTCCTGGGATCTTATCCATTCGCCAACCCGCGGCGGTTCGGCCTTGACCGGTATCAATACGGATCTTCGATGCCGCCGAATTTTCAGCCGAACGTGCAGCTTCAGCAGCGATTTCTTGACGTTTTTCTGGCTCGCATCGCAAGTTACGCCGCCGACCCAGCCAACCTCAACAAAGCGCCGGAGCAGTATTACAGCCCGGAACCGCTTTATATGCTGACGGCACTCCAGGAACTTGAGCCGTACATCATTGAGCGATTTCCGCAAATGCTTCAGCGATTTACCGAGGCCCGCGCCCAGGCAAACGGGATGATGACCGAAGCAATGCGAAAAACCGCCGCAGACCGTGAAGAAAGAAATGCCGACCTCGGGTCCACGTTCGACCAAAGATTGGAAGAGCTTGAAAAGGCCGACAGCGAGGGAAAACTGACCGATTACATGATCGTCAACCTCGTTAGCTGGTCAGAAAAAGATCGGACAGAGGAACAGTTCGCAAAGATGGAGCCGTGGCTGGACAAGATAGTCGAAGAACCGGCGCGCGTTCAGACGGTCAACTATTTTTGGTTCCTAAGGTCAAAGCTTGCCGTCAAAGAAAAACGGTTTGAAGATGCCAGAAAATTCTCGATGAAGGTGCCGGAACCTGATCACCGTGCCATTCTCTGGTTCGATATCGCCGAGGCACAGT
>JADLDC010000271.1 GCA_020846885.1 Acidobacteriota bacterium
AAAGCTTATTCGGGTCAAAGAACACCTTTCCCGGGTCGCTGATCGACGCCGCACGGTAAAGTACGCTCTGGTTCTGCAGGCCGTCGTTCTTTGAATAGATATAGAAGCCTTTGGCAACCTTTGACGGGGCCGAATAGCGTTCGTAATTCCAAAGCTCGGTTAGGCGGGCCTTGATCGCTTCCCGTTCGGCATTGATCGACGAAAAATACGAGTCGGTCAATTGATTCTCGCTCTCGATCCACGCCTGTGTGTCCGCGTTGAGCGGTGCGTCCTCCATCCAGCGGTACGGGTCACTTACCTTTGTGCCGTGGTAGTTATCGACCTGGTCAACTTTCCGCGGTTTTGGATAATTGAGCTTTGTCTGGGCCGGAATTGCCGAGACGACGAATGCATATATCAACAGGAATAACGAGAGCTTTTTCTTTAACATTTGCGCGGTTCACCTCAATGGAAAGATTGCGACAATTATAGACCGCGCCGGGCGAAGTTCAAACGAGCGGGACAACATTTCGCCTAGAGAACTTCGCGGCCGCGTCGATCTATCCATTTAAAGCAAACACCGCGATCTATCAATTCGCAAATTTGAATGATGAAAGCTCTCTTGACTCTGTATCGTGGGGAAGCAAGACGTCTCCGGCAAGATCGGCCCAATTTGTGCCTTCGCGGAACATTTTCTCGACAGCATCGAGAGGCAGCGGCGGCGCAAACAGATAGCCCTGGCCGAATTGGCAGCCGAGCCGGCGCAGGATGGCCAATTGCTGTACATTCTCGACGCCCTCGGCGATGACGTCCAGTTTCAGCGCATGAGCCAGGGCCATGATCGTCCGGACGATCTCGTCATCTTCACCCGGCTCTGCCATCGCGCTTACGAACGAACGGTCGATCTTCAGTGTGTCCACCGGAAGGCGGCGAAGATAGCTGAGGCTTGAATATCCAGTACCGAAATCATCAATGCTAAGCCGAACCCCGGCCTTCTTTAACTGATTCAGTTTCCCGATCGCATTTTCAGCATCTTCCATCGTCGAGCTTTCGGTTATCTCAAGCTTTACGCACTGCGGATCGATAGCGGTTTCCTTCAGGATATTCTCGACCTGTTCGACAAGCGCCGGGTCGGCGAAGTGCTTGCCGGAAAGGTTCACGCTCATCGAAAGGTATTCATGGCCGGGATATTCCCGCTGCCATTTGACCGTCTGGCCGCAGGCGTTCTCGAGCGCCTGCAGCGTCATCGGAACGATCAGGCCGGTATCTTCGCTCAGTGGAATGAAGTCGCCCGGCTGGATCATCCCTTTGCGGGGATGTTTCCAACGGAGCAGGGCCTCGAACCCGTGAAGTTTCATTGTGGCGAGGTTAACTATAGGCTGGTAGAACAACTGAAGCTCATTGCAAACGATGGCATAGCGCAGGTCGGTTTCCATCTGCTGCCGCGTCACCGCGCGGGCGCGCATTGACCGGTCGAAAACGGACCAGCTTCGGCGGTTGTCCTTGGCGTGATACATTGCGATATCTGAATCACGCAGTACCTCTTCAGCCTTAAAATGATTAGGACTGCTAAAAACCAGCCCTATGCTTGCGTTTGCATAAAGCGTCCTGCCTTTGAAGACGATAGCTTCCGATATACATTTTCCGACCGCCTCAGCCCGCTCGGTCGCCGCTTCTTCGTTTGCGGCCGATGGTATAACCATGGCAAATTTATCCGCTCCCAGGTGGCCGACCGTTTCGTTCAGCGCTGACATTTCACTGAGCCGCTTTGCCAGATGCTTGATCACTCGGTCACCGGTTTGGTAGCCGAGGCTTTCATTGATCGACCGAAAGCGATTGAGATTAATGAGCAGGACGGCGAATTTTTCACCGCACTGAATACCTGGCCTCTGCAGAAGTTGATCGATCAAGCCAAGAATGTAGTTTCGGTTCGGGAGTCCTGTGATCGCGTCATGGTACGCCGCGTAGCGAAACTGTTCACGGCTCTCGCTTAGCTCATCGGCGGAATTTTTCAGTTGATCGACAAGCCGGTTGAGTTCGGCGATGTGGGCTTCCGCATCGTCGGCGCGGGCGGTCTTGGTCTCTTCAAGATCATCGGCGGTGCGCCGCACATCGTCGGCGTAGCGTTTGAATGCGAAGAAAATCAACCCAAAGAATCCGGTGGCGAGTGCGAACTGTACCATGTCGATCCGCTCGAGGGCCTTTGCAGCAAGGCCGGCCATTACGGCGCCGGTCGAGAACATAGCGAGGGCGTTAAAGCAGGTCTCGTTCCAAACCTGGAACATGCGGCGTCCTGTCTTGATCGCCGCGTAGGCTGAAGCAAGAAATGTATTGCAGACGAACTGCGTAACCGCCATTACGGCCAGCAGGTAAACTAGCGTTGTGTTGCCGCCATCGGCCAGAACTTGCTGAGGCCGGCCAAAAAATACCTCGACCAGAAACGCAGTCGCAAACGTCGAGAAGCCTGATGTAAGCACGTTGGTCAGGATGGTTCGCCAACTTGTTCGGGAGCGCGATTTGTTGGTCGGGCTGAGTTTTAGCGACGACAATCCCGCTTCGATCATCGCAAGCAAGACCGCGACCGAACCGCCGTAAACCAATAGGGAAAGAAAGATCAGGGCGTCCGAGACGGTGAGGTGAAGATTTGTCCGTGAGATCTGGATCCGAAGATAGGCGCCGAAAAATACCGTGACCACAGACAAGAGCAAAAGGCCAAGGCCAAGTTCGCCGACGGGAAAATTATATAGGGCCCATCCGATCGCCGTGATCCCCGGCGGAATGAGCATAAGCAGACTGGTATTGAGGGTCTGATCTTTGTCCGACATTATGAGGTTAAATTGGCGTGGGGGGCGCGGGAGGAAGAGTACAAAACATTGCCGGCCCAAAATATGAACCGGCACTAGATACTATACGTTAAAACGTGTTTGTACGCAAGCAAACATTTCGTGCCGCGAGGGCTCCGGCAGGGATGATTCCAAACACGTTCGGGCCCAAAAGTATTCTATACTTTTTGCGAGTCTTGCGTCTTGGTTAGTGCACCTCGTAGCCCGTATCAATAACTGCTTCATTCCGTCCGGAAAAAAGGCCCTGGGAGCGTACAGGGCCTTTCGGTTTGTTTCTTGTTCGTTAATTAGATAGTGGCCTTAATGGCAGCTTCGAAGATCTCAAGAGCTACGTCCACATTCTCCCGCGTAAGGATCAGCGGCGGTGACCAGCGGATGGTGCTGCTGCCGCAGCCGAGAATGATCAGGCCGCGTTCGTAGCAGGCGTATTCGATCTTATCGCGGAGTTCAGCGGCGGGTTTCAGAGACTGTTTGTCGGTAACGAATTCAACACCCAGCATCATCCCAAGCCCGCGAACATCGCCGATGCAGTCAAATTTATCCTTTAGCTTGTTCAGGCCCGCTTCGAGATACGAACCAACCTCGCGGCTATTGTCAACCAGGCCGTTCTGGAGCAGATCGATCGTAGTCAATGCCGCTTCCAGGCAAACAGGATTTCCGCCAAAGGTCGAAGCATGAGCGCCCTTGTGCCAGTCCATGATATCGGCACGTGCGGTACAGGCGCCGATCGGCATACCTGAACCTAATCCCTTTGCCATGCACACAATATCGGCCTTAACGCCTTCGTGATGATCAAGGGCGAACATCTTGCCGGTACGGCCCATACCGGACTGGACCTCGTCGATGATGAGCATGATGCCATTCTCATCGCAGATACGGCGAAGTTCTTTGACGAACGGTTTCGGGGCAGGGACGTAACCGCCTTCGCCCTGCACGACCTCGAGGACGATGCCCGCGACCTCCTCCGGCGGCGTTGTTGTTTTGAACAGGCGGTTCTCGATCCAGTTGATAACGTCGCGGCTGATCGTTTCGGCATCGGTCGGCATGTCGTTCGCGAAATGGCGGAATGTGTTCGGGTATGGGACGTGAACGACGTCCAATGCCTGCCGCATAAAGCCCAATCGCTGGGCCTTTTTACTCGAGGTCAGGCTGAGTGCCCCAAGCGTTCTGCCATGAAACGAGCCGAAGAATGAGATAAATTTCTGCCGCCGGGTGTGATACATCGCCAGTTTCAGCGCCGTTTCTATCGCTTCGGCTCCGCTGTTCGCAAAATGGGTTTTGCAATCGCCGTCGATCGGGACTATCTCATTCAGCTTTTGGCCCAGTTCCGGCATCTGCCGATAATAGAAATCGGTCCCGCATAGATGGATCAGTTCACTGACCTGTTTCTGGACGGCGGCGACGATCGCCGGGTGGCAATGGCCGGTGGAACAAACCGCAACACCGGCGTTGCAGTCGAGAAATACGTTGTCGTCAGGGTCAGTGATCCAAACGCCCTGGGCGTGGTCGGCGACGAGTTTGTAATCCGGCCGCGGATAGCTTGGCGTAACGTAGCGATTGTCGGCGTTGATTATCTCGAGCGACTTCGGGCCCGGAAGCGACGTTTTGATCGAGGGTCTTTGCAATTCTTTTGTTGGGGTCATTGGGTTTCTCCTTTTGTATGTCATGCCCGCGGTTTTGCCGGGCGTAAAATAGATGATCTGCCCATGCTTATCGCGCGGGCACGCGTCTTCGGAGAAATTTGAATTAATCGCCGCCGAAGAGTTCGGTGCGTTCTATTGCTGGACGGAGTTTTGCAATGCAGCGAGCGGTCATAAAAGTACCCAACCAATATATCAAAATAGGCCCGAAGACACAAAAAAAGCGGCACTCCATCATTTGTGGCGACAGCCCGAAAATGCAGGTATTTCTTTCGTTATCACTTCTAACTTAGCACTTTTGACTTATTTCGGAACCAGATCCGCTATCCCTGGCGCAAGTACGAATCGAATCGTGCAATTTTTGCGCTCGAAGTCTGCACGTGAAACAATCGTAAGTTATGCAAAGCCCAAAGAAATACACAAACAAGCTGATTCACGAGACCAGCCCGTACCTGCTCCAACACGCACACAATCCTGTCGAGTGGTATCCGTGGGGAAACGAGGCATTCGAGCGGGCAAAGGCAGAGGATAAACCCGTTTTGGTGAGTATCGGATATTCCGCGTGTCACTGGTGCCATGTGATGGAGCATGAATCGTTTGAGGACGAGGCGGCGGCCCGTGTTCAGAACGAGAATTTCATAAACATCAAGGTCGATCGCGAAGAGCGGCCGGATGTGGACCAGATCTATATGAACTTTGTGCAGATCACGACAGGACGCGGCGGATGGCCGATGAATGTATTCC
>JADLDC010000272.1 GCA_020846885.1 Acidobacteriota bacterium
AGCGGCAGGAAGGCAAAATGATCCTGCGCCGCGGTTTTTCGCTCAAACAGGATGAGCGGATTCTGGTCGTTGAGGATGTGATCACTACCGGCGGTTCTACCCGGGAATGCATCGCGGCACTCGAAGAAGCAGGCGGAAAGGTTATCGCGGCCGCCTCGATCATTGATCGGTCAAATGGAAAAGCCGATGTCGGAGTGCCCCGCATCTCGCTGGTCAGCCTTGATGTTTCAAGCTTCCCCGCGGCCGAATGTCCGATGTGCGCCGCTGGCACACCGGCGGTCAAACCGGGAAGCCGAAGTATTTCCACTAAACAAGGATGAAGCGCGTCTGTTTCCTCTCAATGGACGATTTGAGCGGCTATATGGCCGACGACGAGCTGGCGATACCTGCGCTTGCCGATCTTGGTTGGCGTGTTGAAACCGTTTCGTGGCGGGACACCAACACCGATTGGAACGCATTCGCCGCCGTTATCATCCGAACTACCTGGGACTATCAGAAAGAACCGGACCGGTTTCTCGCGGTCCTTGAACAGATCGACGGCTCGGCGGCACGCCTTGAGAATCCGCTTGAAACGGTCCGATGGAACCTCAGCAAGACCTACCTTCGCGATATGGAACAGCGTGGAAGCCCGATCGTACCAACGATCTGGGACGCCGCATATACCGCTGAAAGCTTTGCCGCATGGCGTAGGGAACTTGCAGCCGATGAGTTGATCATCAAACCCGTCGTCAGCGCGACCGCGGAACATACGTATCGGCTCCGGGAATACGACGCCGGCCTTGAGAGTGTTTTCAAAACGCGCGAATTCATGGTCCAGCCGTTCATGCCTGCGATAATCACAAGCGGCGAGTTTTCGTTATTCTATTTTGGCGGCGAATTCAGTCACGCGATAAATAAGTCTCCGCGGCCGAACGACTTTCGGGTGCAGGAAGAACACGGCGGCATTATCACGGCGATCCGGCCGGAACCATCAATGCTCCGTGCCGCCGATAAGGCAGTGAAAGCGATAGGCCAAGAACTGCTGTATGCCCGCGTGGACCTTGTTCGCGATGCAGACGATAATTTTTTGTTGATGGAGCTTGAATTGATCGAACCTGCACTTTATTTCAGGATGGACGAACGTTCGCCCAAGTTCTTTGCGGAACAATTCGATCGTCGAATGCACCGAGGGCCCGAATGATGCCGCATGAAAAAGCCGCGGAACTTTGGAACGTGTACTGTTCGATCAGCGGCACTGACCCGGCCGTGTCGTATCAGGTCTGGCATTTTGGCAATTCGGCGAAAATGGCGCGTGAGCTTGCGGAATTGGTTGTCTCGCGTAAGAAGACCGCAACGGCCAGCCTGGCCGCGGCTAACGCCCTTCGGCCTAACGAAACACCAATAATGGACGGGTTCAGCGTCGTTACCGATATTGACCATGAACCGATCTGCATCGTGCAGACGACCGAGATACGGCACCTTCCGTTTGAGGAAATTGACGCGCAATTTGCCTTTGACGAAGGTGAAGGCGACCTGTCATATGAATATTGGCGAAACGTTCACTGGAACTACTTTACTGAAGAAGCAAATGAGTTAGGGCTGGAGTTTAACGAACGTTCGCTGATATGCTGCGAACGCTTTCGATGCGTGTTTGTCAATGAACTATAAGCTTCTCATCCAATACGACGGAACCGATTTTCACGGCTGGCAGGTGCAGGAAAATGCCCGCACGATCCAGGGCGAGCTTGAACGCGTGCTTGGCACGCTTGAGGGAGCACCGGTCAAGGTTGCCGGTTCGGGGCGAACCGACGCGGGCGTGCATGCCGAAGGGCAAGTGGCAAATGTTAAGCTCGGCCGGACATGGGAGCCGGAAAAGCTTCGCAGCGCGATCAACGGCAATCTCTGGCGCGATATACGCGTAATGAATGTCGAACGCGCTGACGATGATTTTCACGCACGGTTCTCGGCCGTCGGGAAAACTTATGTTTACCGCGTGGTCAACGCGCCGGTGATGTCGCCCTTCTGGCGAAGGATAGCCCTGCACGAAACGCGTCCGCTTGATCTCGGCCGCATGCGCGTTGCGGCGCGGTTCCTTCTCGGCGAACACGATTGGACCGCTTTCGCATCCGCCCTTTCAGAGAGTGAGAATAAGATCCGGAATGTGACCGAATCAAGTATCGATTCGATATGGGACGGACGAGCACGCACGAACATCATCGAATTCCGCGTTCGCGCAAACGGCTTTTTGCGCTATATGGTGCGTTCGCTTGCCGGTACCCTGCTTGAGGTCGGGCGGGGCGAAAGAGATTCTGATACAATTCTGGCGGCCCTGGCCAGCGGCGACCGGGATCTCGCCGGCGTGACCGCCCCGGCCTGCGGCCTGACGCTGGTAAAGGTCGATTATAATTAAGATCGCTGCAAGTTCGTATGCACATTTATCACGTCGTATTGCCCGAGGTTTGGGAGAAGGCCGCGAGCAAGCCTTTCTATGAGGCTGACAGCCTCGAATCAGAAGGCTTTATACATTGCAGCTACGCCGATCAGCTTGATGGAGTGATCGAGCGTTATTATGCAAATGCGGGCGAGGTGGTCATCCTGTCGATCGACCCGAACAAGTTGACCTCGACACTTGTCAGTGAACCATCGACGAACAACGAATCTTTTCCGCATATCTACGGCCCGATAAACGCTGAGGCCATCGCCAAGGTAGAAACACGGCCAGTGGGGAGCGTGCCCCAACAGGGCCAATAGTCGAACATGCTCGACCGATTTGCACCAGTCATCAAAAAAGATTCAGACGACGAACGGCTGCTTGCGCTGATCGACCCGGCGCGCTTGCCGCGGCACATTGCCGTGATCATGGATGGCAACGGCCGCTGGGCCAAAATGCGCGGCAAGCCTCGTCTGTTCGGCCACAAGGCCGGTGCCGAATCGGTCCGCGCACTTCTGGACACATGCGCTCGTCTCCAGATCGAGGCATTGACGCTTTACGCTTTTTCAACCGAGAATTGGAAACGCCCAAAAGCAGAGGTTGCCGGCCTGATGTCGATGCTCAAACGCTATATCCGCAGCGAGATGAGCGAAGTGAAGGCGAATAACATCCGTTTTCAGGCGATCGGGAATATTCCGGGCCTATCAGAAGGCGTGCAGAAAGAGATCGCCTGGGCCACAGCCCACACGGCCGAGAACACCGGCACCGTTCTGAGCGTGGCGTTGAATTACGGCGGCCGGGCAGAGATAGTCGAGGCCGCCCGGCGCGCAGTTCAGCAACTGTTGGATCAGGGAAAATCTCTCGAACGCCTTACTGACGCGGATATTGATAGAAATCTTTACACGCACGGCCTGCCGGACGTTGACCTTTTGATCCGCACCAGCGGCGAGATGCGGATCTCGAACTTTTTGCTCTGGCAACTAGCATACAGCGAGATCTACGTGACCCCAACGCTATTCCCCGATTTTCGCCGTCAGCATCTTTTTGAAGCGATAGTTGAATTTCAGCAGCGAGACCGACGATTCGGCGGTGCAAGTCAGAACCACCCCGCGTTAGCGGGTGGGTTCGTCAGCGGTGCAGATCAGTAGCAGGCAGGTTCTTGGTCAGTGCAAGTCAGAACCACCCCGCGTTAGCGGGTGGGCTCTTCAAAAACGCGCTAGTGGTAGCGGCATGGCCGCGCAAGTCAGAACCACCCCGCGTTAGCGTGTGGGTTCTTCAGCGGTGCAAGTCAACCACCACCCCGCGTTAGCGGGTGGATTCTTCAAAAATGTATATTTATGGGCACTTGGAATGATACTGATACACCGTTAGCATACTTGATAACGGTTCGCACCTACGGCACTTGGCTCCACGGCGACGAACGCGGCTCGGTTGATAGGTTCATGAACAAATACGGTTCGCCCCGGATTCCCGGCAGCGACGCAGGGTATACCTATACGCGAGCATCATGAAAGGCCCGCCCGTTACTCTGGACGGGCCGATGCGAGCGGCCGTCGAGGATGCGGTACGGGAAGTATGCGATCATAGACATTGGCCTCTGCATGCGGTCAATGTCAGGACAAACCATTTTCACACCGTGGCCCGCTCGCTTGGGCTAAAACCGAGCCGCCATCTAAACGCTTTCAAGGCGTTTGCGACGAGGAAACTGCGCGAGCGTAATCTCTGGATCCATGATCGCACGCCATGGGTTGATAAAGGCAGCGAACGGTGGCTATGGACTGAAGAATCGATCTTGAGGGCCTGTGATTACGTCATCAACGGCCAGGGCTGCGATTTACGTGATTTTGATTCATGGCCAGTCAGAACCACCCCGCGTTAGCGGGTGGGTTCTTGAGTGGGCCGACCTAAAAGAACCCACCCGCTCACGCGAGGTGGTTCTGACTTGGGGACTTGCAAGAACCCACCCGCTGACGCGAGGTGGTTCTGACTTTGGGGACTTGCAAGAATCCACCCGCTCACGCGGGGTGGTTCTGACTTGGGGACAAGAACCCACCCGCTCACGCGGGGTGGTTCTGACTTTGAGGACTTGCAAGAACCCACCCGCTAACGCGAGGTGGTTCTGACTTGGGGACTTGCAAGAATCCACCCGCTAACGCGAGGTGGTTCTGACTTGGGGACTTGCATGAACCCACCCGCTAACGTGAGGTGGTTCTGACTTATGAAAACACGTCTGCTCACAGCTGCTATCGCCTTGCCGATCCTTATTGCGTCGATCATTCTGCCGTGGTGGGTTCCGGACACGATTTGGATATTTGTCGTGATCGCGGTACTGGCGCTGGCGGCGGGAATGTTCGAATTCTTCTCGCTGACCAAAAAGCTTGAGCTAAAGGGGGATGCGGGAGTTGCGTACCTGGGTGCGGCGGGCCTGATCGTACTCTTCGTGCTGGACGCTCCCAGGCAGGACCCAAGTCTTCTCCTCATCGTTCTGGCCGGCTTCCTTGTTGTCGTATTCATCACGCAAACATTCCGTTTTCAGAAAGATTTTTCAAGGATGCTGGCAGGGATGGGAGTGACCGCGCTTGGCGTTCTTTACGTTGCGTTCCTCGGCGGATTTCTGATCGCGACCCGCGTTGGTTTTGATCACATCCTTTCGACAAAGCTGCTGTTTTTCTTCTTTGTCGTGATCTTCGGCTCCGACGCGGGCCAGTATTTTGTAGGCAAGGCTCTCGGCAAACGGAAGCTCGCACCCGCGATCTCGCCCGGCAAGACCATCGAAGGTGCGGTTGGCGGCCTGTTCGCCGCCGCCGGCTTTGCCGCCCTTTGCACGCTCACCTTCTTCCCTGAGCTTTCGTACAAATTCTCTATTCCGCTCGGCATCGCTATGGCCGCCCTCGGTATGTTTGGCGATCTGGCCGAAAGTGCGATAAAACGCGGTTCAAAGACCAAGGATGCCGCATCGATACTGCCCGGCCATGGCGGCTTGCTTGACAGGCTCGATAGCCTGCTGTTCAACGCACCGCTTCTTTATTATTTTGCAAGATTCTATTTTTGACCCGGGCTTTACCTGTATGTTTCGCCGAATTGTCCTTCTCACATTTCTCTTTCTTGGCACGCTGATCCCATGTTTTGCGCAAGGCCAGGGCTTTGTTTCAGTGAAAGGGCATCAATTCCTGATCAACAAGCGGCCATACTATTTCGTCGGTACCAACTATTGGTACGGAAGCCTGCTGGGCCTGGAGAAAGATAAAACGCGCGGTGTTGAGCGCTTAAGAAAAGAGCTTGATTTTCTGAAACGCAATGGTGTGACCAACTTGCGGCTGCTCGGCGGAGCCGAAGGCCTTGGCATGCTGAACGCTGTTCCGCGTGTTGGGCCGCCGCTGCAGCCGGAACTGGAGAAATTTGACGCATCGACGCTCGATGGCCTCGACATCATCCTTTCAGAAATGAGCAAGCGGCAGATGAAGGCCGTGATCTTCCTTAGCAACAACTGGGAATGGAGCGGCGGTTTTCAGCAGTATTTGATCTGGAACAAAGTTATCGAAGATAAATGGCTGACTGAAAAACCAACCTGGGACGAACTTCGCGACAACGTTGCAAAGTTCTACACTTGCGAACCGTGCAGATCGGCCTATGCAAAACAGGCTGAGTTCATTATCACCCGAACCAACAAGGTCACCGGCAGGCGATATATCGACGATCCGACAATAATGGCATGGGAACTCGCCAACGAACCGAGGCCGATGCGGCCGGCGGCGAACGACACGTACAGTGCCTGGATCAAAGATACGGCGGCAATGATCAAACGCCTTGACCGCAAGCACCTCGTCACCACCGGCCACGAGGGCTGGATCGGCACCGAAAGCATCGAACTGTTCGAACAGGCACACGCCGACCGCAATATCGATTACCTCACGATCCACATCTGGCCGAAAAATTGGGGCTGGCTCGAGAACGGCAAAATGGCCGAAACCTTCCCGAACGCGATCGCACAGACCGTCAAATATATTAACGATAACGTCGCGGTTGCCGTAAAACTAAAAAAGCCGATGGTGATCGAAGAATTCGGGTTGCCGCGTGACAAACAATCATTCGATCCCGCCTCGCCCACGACATTTCGCGACCGATACTTCAAAAAAGTCCTCTCTTTTGTCAGGACCAACCCGCACATAGCCGGTGCCAACTTCTGGGCATTTGCAGGCACTGCCCGTCCTGTCAAAGGCCGGCTGTTCTGGAAGCCAGGCGACAACTACACGGGCGATCCGCCAATGGAGGAACAGGGACTGTATTCGATCTTTGATTCGGATACGTCAACATGGGGCGTTGTCCGAGAACAAACGGCTAAATTTCGGTAGGCCTATATGACACCCTTGATCAGCCGCACGGTGTCGCGCGCGATCAACAGCTCTTCATTTGTCGGAATAACGCCGAGCCTTATCCTTGATCCTTCGCCATTAAAGACTCCTTCCTGCCCGTCCACAAGCTCGGCATTTCGTGCCGGGTCGATGGCGATGCCGCACCAGGAAAGCTGGTCGCAGATCTTCGAACGCACCAGCGCCGAGTTTTCGCCGATCCCGCCGGAAAATATGACGGCATCGGCGCCGTTCATCGCTGACAGATATGCACCGATGTATTTGCGTACCCGATAGCAAAATATCTCGATCGCTAATCGTGCCCGCCGGTCGCCCGATTCCTCCGCTTCCGCGATCAGCTCACGCATGTCGTTGGTCAGCCCCGAAATACCGAGCAAGCCGGACGCTTTGTTCAACAGCATCTCAGCCTCGTGGACGCTCATTCCTTCCTTTTCACAAATAAATCCGATGATCGCCGGATCGATATCGCCCGACCGTGTGCCCATCACCAGGCCCTCAAGCGGCGTAAATCCCATCGAAGTATCAAAAGAATCGCCGCCCTTTATCGCCGCGATCGAACATCCGTTGCCAAGATGAAGTGTGATAATGTTCACATCCTTTCGGGGTATGTTGTTCAAGATTCGGTATTGATAGGCGATGTACCGGTGCGACGTTCCGTGGAAACCATAACGCCGGATCTTGTGCCTTCGATAGAACTGATAAGGAATGGCATAAAGATATGAATGTTCCGGGATCGTGTGGTGGAAAGCCGTATCGAAGACCGCCGCTTGCGGTATGGCCTTGCCAAATATCGACCGGGCCGCCTGAATCCCCTGAATATTGGCCGGATTGTGCAGCGGGGCCAATTCGACGCAGTCGTCTATGCCGCGCAGAACTACATCGTCGATCAGCACTGACTGAATAAAACTCTCGCCGCCGTGAACCACGCGATGTCCGACCGCATCAATGTCCGCGAGGCCGCTGACGCCTTCGATATTCGTCTCCTCCGATCCTATCCACTGAAGCACAGCTTCGAGTGCCGCACGCATATCCCGCACCGGCCGGGCCGACCGGGCCGTCTGGCTGCCCGCCACCTGAAACGCAAGAAGCCCTGCCCCGCCAATACGCTCGATCTGCCCCTTTGCCAACACCCGGTCCGCTCGCTGCTCGATCTGTTCAAGACTGGTCGATATCAACTGGAATTTCAGCGACGAGCTGCCGCAGTTCAAAACAAGAATGTTCATGATCTGATTTTAGTCCAACTGGGCGTAAAATCTCTGCAAGCGCGTCAAATTAGAACCGGACGCCGGCAAATGCAGGCATTTCCCAAGCGTAAGCATTGCCAAACTGAACGCCCTTCCTGTATTATCTCCCTTGGCTTTATGAACGTTTTTCGGTTCGACGACAATAATACGTAAGGCGAGAACGCAAGACACCGATCCCGCGTTCCGCCTTTCGTTTGTCGCAAAACCGAAAGGCGTTTTATTTTGGAAGGAAACTATCCACAGATGCACACAGATGAACACAGATCAGATCAGTTTCTTGCATCAGTGTTTATCTGTGTTCATC
>JADLDC010000273.1 GCA_020846885.1 Acidobacteriota bacterium
AAGGACGGGCTGCCGCGCGAGCGGATATATGATCTCGGGCTTTGGACGCTGCTCGGCGGGCTGTTGGGATCAAAAATTCTGATGTTCTTTGTCGATGACAACGTGAACATCTTTTCGCTCGACTTTCTTCGTTCCGGCGGCGTAGTGTACGGCGGGATCATCGGAGGGTTTCTGGCGGTGGCGTTTTTGGTCCGCTATTACAAGCTTCCGTTCTGGAAAGTGACTGATGCGTTTGCACCCGCGGTCGCGCTTGGGCAGGCCTTCGGCCGCCAAGGGTGTTTTGCGGCCGGGTGCTGTTGGGGCAAGCCGACCGACCTCTGGTGGGGCGTTCATTTTACCGAAGCCGGACACGAATATACTGGAGTTCCAATGTACGGCCCAAGCGGCAACGAACTTTTCCTTCATCCGACGCAGCTGATCGAATCGTTCGCGATGCTCGCCGTATTCGCATTTCTATTCTGGCTCCACAGACACAAGAAATTTGACGGGCAAGTGCTGATCGCGTACGGGATAATCTACTCGATCTTCCGTTTTTCGATCGAGTTCATCCGCGATGATCCGCGAGGAGACCTGTTTGGCCTGACGACACTCACGGGGCTTTCAACCTCGCAGATAGTCAGCCTGGTGGTGGCGGCGGCGTGCATAGTCTTCATGATATTGCGGCTTAGGAAAGTGGAAACACAACCGGCAGCGAGTGTGCCCGATGCATCTCCGGACCGATAAGCGACACGCTCCCTACCGCTCGTGCTTCTGCTTATGCCGCAGCCTGATTCCACAATTATCAAAGTTGAACCGGCGGATTCCGGCAGCCGGCTCGATGCGTTTCTTACCGAACGCATCGACGGCTGGTCGCGTTCCCAACTGCGGAAGCTTATCGAAAACGGTGACGTGTTGGTCAATGAACGGCCGGCGAAAGCCTCATATAAAGTGCGCGACGGGGATGAGATAGACGTTGACCTGACGGAAGAACCTGTCGCAAGGTTCGAGCCGGAAGACATTCCGCTTGATATTGTTTTTGAAGATGAGTATCTGGCGGTCATCAATAAGCCCGCCGGAATGGTCGTTCATCCCGGAGCCGGCGTATCAAGCGGCACGCTCGCAAATGCAATAGCCTGGCACTTCAAGTCAGTACCGCCTGCGTTAGCGGGTGGTCGAGACTCGTCGTTTTCGGATGTTGATCTGAACTTGTGGACTATACCGCCCGCTAACGCAGGCGGTTCTGACAGGGTCGGTATCGTGCATCGTCTGGATAAGGACACATCCGGCCTGATCGTCGTTGCTAAGGACGAACAAACGCACGAAACCTTGGCCGCGCAGTTTCGCGATCGCGCGGTATATAAGTCGTATATCGCCCTTGTCCACGGCAGCCCGCGTGAGAATTCGGGAACGATCGACCGCCCTATCGCCCGCGACCGATGGCATCGGACAAAAATGACCGTCGCGGCGAACGGCCGCAACGCACTTAGCTTATGGAAAGTGAGGCAGCGGTTCGAGAAATTCACGCTTCTCAATGTTGAAATAAAGACCGGCCGGACGCACCAGATCCGCGTACACTTAGCGTCGATAAATCACCCGGTGGTCGGCGATGCGACATACAACGAAGGCCGCGACAACACGGTAGCGGATATTGACGCCCGCAAGGCAATTCAGGGCCTCGGCCGCCAGTTCCTCCACGCCGAAAAGCTCGCGTTCACCCACCCAAAAACCGGTGAACGGCTATCGTTCACTTCCGAAATGCCTGTCGAATTGAAAGGCCTGGTGGGTCGGATAGCTGCATGATCAAAACATTTGGTGTGCGGAAAAAGTTTTTCAACGCAGAGACGCTGAGAAAAGTAGGCAGAAACACGACCGGTAGGGAGTGTGCCTCGTCGGATTTTGGATTTCCTTCTCTTAACGCAGAGACGCGGAGACGCTGAGGAACCAAGGCGGAAACACGACCGGTAGGGAGTGTGCCCCAACTTGTGGAATAATGTGAGAACAAAATAGACGCGTGGCTGATTCTGCCGCATCTTTAAGAACAAAATGAAACTACAATTCCTTGCACTTGTTTGCATCTTCGCTTTCTCTTCGACGTTTTTTGCTCAGAACAGTGCGATAAGCATTATTCCCAAGCCGCAGAGCGTCGAACAGTCCGGCGGCCAATTTACGTTAACTAAAAAGACAAGAATCGTTGCAACAGGCGAAGGCGGCAAACGTTTGGCTGCGATCCTAAACGACCTGTTTTCATCGAATTACGGTTTCAAGCTCAGCGTCGGCAAAAAAGCGCTCTCCAAGGACGCGATCGTGCTAAAGATCGCTGACACATCCGGCACTGAACAAAAGGGCGAGAACTACACACTGCGCGTCACACCCGCGCTAGTCGAGATCGCGGGCGACGAAGCGGGTGGATTTTATGCGATCCAATCTCTGATTCAGCTTATGCCGGCAAAATCGGCTGGCGATGTCGGCATTCCGGCCATAAACATCAATGATTCTCCGCGATTCGCTTATCGCGGAATGCATCTAGATGTCAGCCGGCATTTTATGCCCGTTTCGTTTGTCAAGAAGTACATCGACCTGATGTCGCAGTATAAGTTCAACACGTTTCACTGGCATTTGACGGATGACCAGGGCTGGCGGATCGAGATAAAGAAGTATCCGCGACTGACCGAGATCGGATCGAAACGCCCCGAAACGATGAAGGAGCGCAACTTTGCGCCATACATAGGCGATGGCGTTCCGGTCGAAGGGTTTTATACGCAGAATGAGATCCGCGATGTTATAGCTTATGCAAAAGCTCGATACATAACCATAATTCCCGAGATAGAACTGCCGGGCCACGCTTCTGCCGCAATGGCCGCATATCCCGAACTCGGCTGCAAGCAGGACCTCAAATACAAGGTTCAAACGACCTGGGGCATCTTTAAGGAAACATTTTGCCCGACCGATACGACCTTCAAATTTCTCGAAGACGTGCTCGATGAGACCATAAAGCTTTTCCCCGATTCGCCATACGTTCACATCGGCGGCGACGAGGTCCTGAAAGATCATTGGAAGGAATCGCCGTTCGTCCAGGACCTGATGAAACGCGAAAACCTAAAGGATGAGCACGAGGTGCAGAGCTATTTTATCCGCCGGATCGAGAAGTTTATCAATTCAAAGGGCAAGAAGATCATCGGTTGGGACGAGATCCTCGAAGGCGGCGTCGCGCCGAATGCGACCATTATGAGCTGGCGCGGCGAGAAAGGCGGCATCGAAGCTGCCAAGGCACATCACGATGTGATAATGACGCCGAACACATATGTTTATTTTGATTACGGCCAGGGCGACCCGGCTTATGAGCCGCTGAATATCGGCGCTTTTATTCCGCTCGAAAAAGTTTACGGCTGGGATCCGGTGCCAAAAGAGATCGCACCCGACGAGGCAAAATACATCCTCGGCGGCCAGGCAAATATTTGGACCGAATACCTGAAAACACCCGCCGCCGTCGAGTATATGGCGTTCCCGCGAATGATCGCGCTCGCGGAAGTTCTTTGGACGCAGCCCGCGAATAAGGACTACGCCGATTTCAAACGCCGCCTTGCCGCAGATCTCCCGCGGCTTGAGGCACAGAATGTGAATTTCCGCATTCCCGAACCCGACGGCCTGAAGAACACGATCGTCGGCGCGGATGGCAAGGCAACGCTAACTTTAAGGCCGTTCGCACCTAGCTACAAGATCTTTTACACCCTCGACGGCACGACGCCGAACGAGAATTCGAGGCAATACACTTCTCCGGTCGAGGTCGAGGTCGGCAAAGACGCAGTTGTGACCGTAAAGACGATCGAAGTAATTCCGTCGGGCCGGAAAAGCTCGGTTTATGCCGCGACATTCGTCAACCGCGAACCGTTTGCGGCCGTTGAACCGCCGCAAAAGCGGCCCGGCGTTTCGTGGGAATTGTTTATCCCGAACGCCGACGCTTCGGGCGAAGGAACGCGGACGACCGGCGAATCGCGGTCGATATTGCTCAACCAATTTGAAAAGAACGCCGATCTGAAAAAGCCGTTCGTTACAACGTTCGACGGCTATATGAACGCGGCGGCTAACGGCATCTACGAATTTCAGGTCGATGCGACGTGGGACGTCACCGTTCTGCTTGACGGCAAACCGATCATTGACGATGCCGGTACGAAAGACCGAAAAGTGCGTTCGGCGGTCGTCCCGCTTGAGGCGGGTTTTCACAAGATATCGCTTCGCTACAATCACCGCGGCGGCGATTCTAACTTCCGCGTTCTCTGGGGCCTAAAAGGCCAGGGTCTCGGCCGCGCCTACGGTGGAGAGTTAGTGCATTAAGATCTTGCCCGCGAATAACGCGAATAATGCGAATAGGAAGAATCTTGTTGAATCAGAATTCGTGCCAATTCGCATTATTCGCGGGCAAAATCCTTACTTTGTGTACTTGGCGGGAGGAATTTATGCAATTTAGACTTTTATTCTCAGCGTCTCTGTGTCTCTGCGTTCTAATTTTCCTCGCCGCCGCCGCGCTTGCCGCTCAGACGAAAGACTACACCCGCTACGTCAACCCATTCATCGGGACCGGCGGACATGGCCACACATTTCCCGGCGCGACTGTTCCGTTTGGGATGGTCCAGCTTTCTCCCGACACCCGCATCGACAACTGGGACGGCTCGAGTGGCTATCACTATTCCGACGATATAATTTACGGCTTCTCGCACACGCATCTTTCAGGAACGGGCATTCCCGATGGCTGCGATATTTTGTTCATGCCTTCCCTAGGCAACCGGGAGTTTTTTGCGAAAGAGAAAGGTGCCAAATTTTCACATGAGAATGAGAAGGCCGAGCCGGGCTACTATTCAGTGACACTAGAGGAAGATCGGATACTTGCCGAATTAACGGCGACGGAACGGGTTGGTTTTCATCGATACAATTTTCCGTTAGCGCGAAAAGTCTTCATGACTCTCGATCTGGTTTGGCGCGACAAGATAATAGAATTCAACGGGGAAAAAGGTATCTATCTCAAGATCGTTTCGGATAAACAAATCGAGGGCTATAGAAGATCGGCATCTTGGTCGAAGAACCAAAAGGTATACTTTGTAGCGGAATTTTCCCGTCCATTTTACCCAACCGTCATAAATTCCCGAGACTACGCCTCAACCACGACGCACAGTATTGAAGGTCCGCTCAGTTCAATTTACGGAAACGATGTAAAGGCAAGTTTTGAATTTGAGTCGGCCGGACGTACAGAATTAATGATCAAAGTTGCTGTGTCATACGTCTCCATCGAAGGTGCCCGCAAGAATCTCGAAGCCGAGCTTCCCGGTTGGGATTTCGACAAGGTTCGTGCCGATGCGAAAGCGGCGTGGAACAAGGAGTTAAGCAAAATAGAGGTCTCCGGCGGCACGCCAGAGCAGACGACAAATTTTTACACCGCGCTCTATCACACCGCGATCCAGCCAAACATCTTCAACGACGTTGACGGCAAATACAAAGGCCACGACGGCAAGATCCATCAACTTTCCCAACACAGAGACGCAGAGTCAGAACCACCTGCGGTAGCGGGTGGTTTAACTCGTCCTGTACAAAATTCGAAGCGGCCCAATAGCGGCCTTCAACCACCCGCTACCGCAGGCGGTTTAACTCGTCCTGTACGAAATTCGAAGCGGCCCAATAGCGGCCTTCAACCGCCCGCTACCGCAGGCGGTTCTGACCAATACACCGTCTTTTCGCTCTGGGACACATTCCGCACGGCGCAACCGCTTTATACGATCTTGGAGTCAGAACCACCTGCGGTAGCGGGTGGTTTAACTCGTCCTGTACAAAATTCGAAGCGGCCCAATAGCGGCCTTCAACCGCCCGCTACCGCAGGCGGTTCTGACCAATACACCGTCTTTTCGCTTTGGGACACATTCCGCACCACGCATCCGCTTTATACGATCTTGGAGTCAGAACCACCTGCGGTAGCGGGTGGTTTAACTCGTCCTGTACGAAATTCGAAGCGGCCCAATAGCGGCCTTCAACCGCCCGCTACCGCAGGTGGTTTATCTCGTCCTGTACAAAATTCGAAGCGGCCCAATAGCGGCCCTCAACCGCCCGCTACCGCAGGCGGTTCTGACCAATACACCGTCTTCTCGCTTTGGGACACATTCCGCACGGCGCATCCGCTTTATACGATCATTGATGAGAAGCGCACGGCCGATTTTATCAACTCGTTCATCCGCATGTACGAACAAGGCGGGCGGCTGCCGGTTTGGGAATTGTGGGGCGAAGAGACCGACACGATGATCGGCTACCACGCCGTTTCGGTCATCGCCGACGCGATGGCAAAAGGGATAAAAGGCTTCGATTACGAGAAAGCCTACGCCGCCGCAAAACATTCCGCCGAACTCGACCACTTCGGCCTCGCGGGCTACAAAAAACGCGGCTATATCTCGATGGAGGACGAGAACGAATCGGTCTCGAAGACGCTTGAGTATGCCTATGATGATTGGTGCATTGCACAGATGGCGAAGATATTGAAAAGGCCGGTGGATATCGAAAAATACGATCGACGTGCCCGCTATTTCGAAAATCTCTTCGACACAAAAACCGGATTCTTCCGTGCCAAAAAGAACGCCGGTTTTGTCGAGCCGTTTTCGCCGACCGAGGTGAATTTTGGATTTACCGAGGGCAACTCTTGGCAATATTCGTTCTTTGCTCCGCAGGACGTATCGCACCTGATGACTCTGATGGGCGGGCGTGAGAAATTTATCGCGAAGCTCGATGAATTGTTTACGACAAGCGCCAAACTCTCCGGCCGCGAACAGGCCGACCTGACCGGCTTGATCGGCCAATACGCCCACGGCAACGAGCCTTCGCACCATATTGCCTATCTTTACAATTACGCCGGCGAGCCGTGGAAAACGCAGAAATACGTTCGGCAGATCTTTGACGAATTTTACAAAAACGCACCCGACGGCCTGATCGGCAACGAAGACTGCGGCCAGATGTCGGCGTGGTACATCATGAGCGCCGGCGGCTTTTATCCGGTCGCCCCGGGTTCGCCAGTTTATGCCTTCGGCACACCGCTGTTCCCGGAAATGACATACCGCCTGGAAAACGGAAAATCATTCACCATCCGTGCAAAGAATGTCTCGTCGAAAAACCGCTATATACTCAATGCAAAGCTAAACGGCGCTCCGTACAAAAAAGCGTTCATCACGCACCAGGACATAATGCGCGGCGGCGTTTTGGAATTTGCGATGACAGACCAGCCGGTCGAAACGGCGTTCAACGAGCTTCCGGTGTCGTCCATCAACATCGACACCGTTGCTGTTCCCGTGATCACCGGGGAGCGAACATTCGACGAGAAGACCGAAGTCTCTCTTTCAACTGCTTCGAGCGACGTGAAACTCTATTATCGGATCGACAAGGAGGGCGAATGGTCTTATCCCGACACGGTCTACTCATACGAACGTCCCCTCGTCATCACACAAAGCTCAAAGATCACCGCCATGGCCCGGAAGCAGAATGGCACCAGCAGCTTTCAGACAGAAGCCGTCTTCAGAAAGAGGCCACATGACTGGACCGTAAAGGTGCTTTCGAGTTACAGCACGCAATACACCGGCGGCGGCGATAATGCGATCATCGACGGCATTCGCGGAACGACCAATTTTGCGAGCGGCGAATGGCAGGGCGTTCAGGGAAATTATGAAGCGGTGATCGATCTAAAGCGTGAGACCGAGATAAAACTCCTCGGCGGCAGCTTTGTCCAGGCAGCCGGGCCGTGGATATGGATGCCCGACCGCATCGAATTTGATGTCTCCAACGACGGCATAAATTTCAAAAAAGCCGCCGAGATAAAACCCAACTTCCCGCAACGCGAAATGACCGCAACCGCAAAGGAATTCACCCAGACCATCACCCCGACAAAGGCCCGCTTTGTCCGCATCCGCGCCTACAATTTCGGCAAGATCCCATCCTGGCACCTCGGAGCCGGCGGCGACCCGTGGATATTTGTGGATGAGGTGATCATCCGATAGTAATTGCGAAAGCCCGCACGAAGTAAGGGCGAGATACAAAAATTGCGAAAGCCCGCACGAAGTAAGGGCGAGGTACAAAATCAACTGGTAAAGCCCGGACGAAGTAAAGGCGATCTGCTCAACTAACCCTCTTCTATGCTCGACGACTACGGATTTGAGATCTACGAAGAAAACGAATTTCCGCTGGCATATTTGATCACGTTTCGAACATTCGGGACGTGGCTTCACGGCGATGCTCGGTCTTCGATCAATCGGAGTAATGCCGGTGTAAAGCGGACGGTAGTACTCGATCGAAATGTCCCACTCGAGGAGAAAATGCGAGACGAAATGACCCAGGCTCCGGTAATGCTGCATATCAGTCAGCGTCGCGCGGTCAACGACGCCATCCGCGAATTATGTGCTGGACGAAACTATTACCTGCACGCTCAAAACGTACGAACGAATCACGTTCATGCCGCCGTTGCTGCTGCGGCGAAGCCCGAGAGGGTGGCTGACGCTATGAAAGCATTTGCTACGAAGCGGCTAAGGGAGCTGGGTTTAGTCGGAACTACTGAACGGGTTTGGTCGCGCGGTCGGAGTCGGCGCTATCTTTGGAAACCGCGCGATGTAGAAGCAGCGGTGAACTATGTTCTCTACTGTCAGGACGATACACCGTTCGATATTGAGGATTGGGTTCGTTGAGTGTTGAGTGAATCGCCCTTACTTCGTTCGGGCCTTTGCGTTGAGTGTTGAGTGAATCGCCCTTACTTCGTTCGGGCCTTTGCATTGGGAGTTGAGCATTTCGCCCTTACTTCGTGCGGGCCTTTGCGTTGGGAGTTGAGCATTTCGCCCTTACTTCGTGCGGGCCTTTGCATTGGGAGTTGAGCATTTCGCCCTTACTTCGTGCGGGCCTTTGCATAAGGAGTTGAGCATTTCGCCCTTACTTCGTGCGGGCCTTTGCATAAGGAGTTGAGCATTTCGCCCTTACTTCGTGCGGGCCTTTGCGTTGGGAGTTGAGCATTTCGCCCTTACTTCGTGCGGGCCTTTGCGTTGGGAGTTGAGCATTTCGCCCTTACTTCGTGCGGGCCTTTGCATAAGGGGTTGAGCATTTCGCCCTTACTTCGTGCGGGCTTTTGCATCTGAGGATCCCTCGAACACGTCCTTTTTTGCAAAGCCGCCCTTTTTAACCCTTCTTAACAATGTCCGCAGATCGCTGTCAATTTTTGTGACGAACCGCCGGAGTTTTTGTTCGGGGCGGGCCATGAAGTATGTAACATGGGTGGTTTCGTAGCCGTTCGGCGAGTGCGGTGAAAAGTAGTAGTTTGAGATACAGCATCGCCGGCCGGCTGCCTTTACTTCGTTCACTGAATGCCACGATTTATCGTTCGTGGACATCAGCACCAGGCGATTGAACAGGCTTGGTATCTCGACCGGAGTTTTTACCGCTTCATCCCACAGTTCGAGGTTCCCGCCGTTTTCGGGTTTCCAATCGGGTGTTATGTAGTAAAGCAGATTCAGGACGCGGTAATTTTTCTGATCGCCGTCGTGCGAATTATCAAGGTGCGGATTAAGGAAATGCCCGCGTTCCATTGCGCTTATGCCGCCGGCGTAAAGATGCGGGTCGCCAACAGAATCTTCAATTCCGGTCAGTGCGGCAACCTTGTCGATGATCCGCCTATCTTGAAAGGCAAAGGTAATATCCGCGATCAGCGGATCGAACTCGTCAAGCGATTTAGACGTATATTTTTTCTCTCGAAAACTGTCGAGCAGCCGCATTTTTTCTGATGCCGGAAATGCGTTGCTTATCCGCCGCGCAATATCTTCGGGCAGCAGGTCGTCGATGGCGCTGAACTTCGTTTTGATCGGCCTTTCCGGATCATTAAATTCCGATCTGATCGAATCTTCATCGCGGCCGAGACGTTCGATAATGAGTTCAATTAGCTCTTCGCGCATAGTAAAGCCGGGCTGCTTGATTTCATTCTTCCTTCCTCGAGTTTATCTTCGTCGGTGGTTTGGATCAGCTTTACCGCAAAAAATAGAAAGAAGAAGCAAAACCGGAAACTCCAGACTAATTCACGATGTCCGAATAATAAAATGACAAATGCCATTTTTGATGCGTCTAATAGATAGTTTCGCGGCACCGCGATCATTCAATAAGAGGCTTGTTTTATATGGATCGAAGATATTTTTTGAAAGCTGGCGGTATCGGGTTGGCCAGCTTTGGATTTATGGCGGCGGCGCCTGAGTTTCTGCATCAGTTTGCTCGTGCGGCGGATGGGCCGAGGTCATTTGGCAAAAAGAAGATTCTTGTGACCATTTTTCAGCGCGGAGCTGTCGATGGGCTGAACATGATCGTTCCGCATGGCGACAGTGAATATTACGATCTTCGCCGCACGATCGCGGTCCCGAAGCCTGGTAAAACCGACGGAGCGATCGATCTTGACGGGCATTTCGGCCTTCATCCGACAATGAGTTCGCTTGCGCCGTTTTGGAAGTCAAAACAGCTCGCCGTCGTCCATTCCGCCGGTTCGCCTGATAACACGCGGTCGCATTTCGACGCCCAGGACTATATGGAATCGGGCACGCCCGGCATTAAAGCGACTCGCGATGGCTGGCTGAACCGCGCGCTTCAGGAAACTGCAGGAAAGGCAGATTCGCCGTTCCGCGCGGTCTCTATGACCCAATCGCTGCCCCGTGCGCTGTACGGCCGGGCACCTTCTGTAGCGATGACGAACCTTGCTGATTTTACGGTCAAGGCCGGCATCTATTCACAGGAAATGAAGGGCGGTTTTGAAGGCATTTATCAGCAGAATGCAAAGGATAGCTTAGGCGAAACGGGCAAAGAAACAT
>JADLDC010000274.1 GCA_020846885.1 Acidobacteriota bacterium
TCTTGACTCCCTGCCGGCTCGTTGTCGCGTAAACCCCGACCACCTGTCCGTCGCCGCCAAGTTCCTGAATAGGAATGTCCAAGGCCATTAGGTGAAGGTTAAATCCGCCCTGCGAATCCTTGCCCGGAGAACGCAGCCTGAGCAGGTCAAAAACCGATTGGATGTCGGCGTAAAACCCGTCGTCCCGCTGGCCCGCAAACGCCACGTAGCCGCGGCTAAGATCAGCAATTGACTGCTGCGTGTACCGGTCCAGTTGTCCTTCGGTAGCAACACCCGCCTTCGCGGGGTTCTCACCGTTGTCACCCTGGTTGTAGAATGGGGTGGCATTTCCCTGGTTATTTGGCGGAACGATGCCCTGCCCCAGCGGCGTGATACGGCGTGTACGGTTGTCAACCTTGGTCACCGTATAGCGCTGTATCAGGTTCTGCGATGCGTCGCCGACATTCTGCACCACGCCTGTGTACGATTGCAGGATGGTGTTGCGATTTCTGAATGTCGTGTTGAACCGAAATTGATAACTGAACGTCGCTCGTCCGGCGGCAACGTCACTGCCCACCGCCACATGGATCTGATAGAGCACGTTATCGTCAAAGTTATACTTGTTCGGGCCGATGCCCGGCTCCTGGTGCGGATAAACACCAAGGGCCACGACCAATGATTTCTGTTGACCCGCTTCCTCATCGACAAACGCGTAAACGTCCGTAGTGTTTGCGGACGGGTCACGTGTGATCAATGGTGCGTCCATGTGGCTCGAAGCGAGCGATGGAACACTCATTAGCGGCGTGGCCAACAGTGCCACTAATAGAAAGGCCAGCCCGCGTTTTGATCTCTGAAATAAGTTGTACATTGAAAACTACCTCCGAAAAGTCCTGATGAACGGCAGCCTTGCTCGCCGAAGCAAACGCGAAAAGATCGCCGGTTGTTGGTCTACAAAGCCGCTAGGTAATGGGTAAGGATCTCGCGTTCACCAGGCAGCAGCATTTGCTGAATGGCCTTTGCTTGATCTAATCGGCGTTTTGCTTCGTCTCGCCTACCCAACTTCGCGGCAATTACTCCCGCATGAAAAAATATTCTTGCGTCCTTCGTCCCGATGACGAGGGCCTTCGTGATCTCTGCGTGCGCTTCTTCCGTTCGGCCTGCATTAAGCAGTGTCCAGGCAAGCGCGTCATGTGAAAAAATGTCGCCGCGTTTCTTGATCTCATCTGTCGCAAGAGCCAGTGCCATTTCGGCTTGCTCGCCGCGTGTTGCAAGAAACAGCGCATAGGTCCTTGGATCTTCGACAGCGCCTTTCTGCACAAGTTCGGTTTCGATGGTGCGGGATTCCTCTTCTTTTCCCGCAGCACGCAATGCGTCCGCTAAAGTCCATTGATATTCCGGAAGCCGATCTAGCTCAGCTGCTTTCTTCAACGGCTCGATCGCTTCGATAGCTTTGTCTTGCGCGAGCAGAATGCGTCCCCTTGCCAACAAGGCCGGTGCGTAGTCGTTGCGAAACTCGAGCGCTGCCGTACACGCTGCATCCGCCTCTCTCAAATTCCCGGCCTGCAATTCATAAAGAGCCAGCCGCGCGTAAACCCACGCCGATGAATCTGATTCGCTTCGGCTGGCACTGTTCGATGCAAGGCGCATTAGCGCGATCGCTCCGTTAAGATCGCCGCTGAGCCAACGCGTGTGGGCCGCCCGTGAATATGACTGAAGATCAGGGCGCATATCGACCATCTTTTGATACGCCGCGACCGCCTCGTCAAACTTGCCCTCGTCCATCAGCACATCGCCGAGCAAGCCAAGATCAAATGGAATGCCGCGCTGTTTGACCAGATCACGAGCCACTGTTTCTGCTTCTTGAAAGCGATGCATGCTGTGCAGAGCGTGCCCGCGTAATAGCAAGGCTTCGGCACTGCCCGGGCCCTTACTTTCCATGCAAAGTGCGCTTTGCTCCGCAAGCCTGTAAAACCCGGCATCGTAGCTTTCGCGCGCCTTCTCGACAAATGCCCATCCAAGCCGCTCAAGCGCGGACGAACGATCTTCCTGTTCACGCGAACGCTGCTGCCAGTCGGCAATTTCCTTGTCGATCAATGAACCCCCGTTCAACGGCGCCAGCGCGATCAGGCACGGCTCGATCGTTAATGAAAGTTCGTTCCGCTTTGCTTCCGCAGGCAAACCCGCCCGATCGCCGCAACCGGCCAACTCAAAGATGAGAAGGAACAAGAGTAAAGGAGTCAAATATCCCTTGATCCAAGCCGCGGCTCCCTTGCCGCTATGTATCATGATCATCATTGTGCGGAAAACCCTCCGAATGCCTGTAACATCGGCACACTTCTCCCGGCGGACACATTATTCCTGGTCCGATCAATTCTGAAAAAGGCCGATCGAGCTAACTCAACGCTTCGAAATGCAAAGCCCAAAGAAGCCCTGACCCGCCGCCCTCGATAACGCTATAACCCATATACGGCGGGTTTAATTGTTTTGGATTCAATTCGATAAAAAATTAAAATGCTTCGCCGAAAGGTAGTTCACCGTAAAGCGAAAATATTGTCGGAGTAGTTGCCGGTATTTTTGCGGATAATCGGAGAACGCCACTTTTCTCAAACGATAGCTGATGACAAGCTTTCGTAGTTTTGCGCTCGGCGCCAATACGAAACAAGCGGAAGGCAGGTGGATCGTGAGCAGGCGCATCCGATGTTTTGGTCAGATAGTTAAAGGAGCGACCGGAAGGCGTGGAATCATCTCGGCGCACCGCCGTTCTACTACATTTCCTACCAGAATGGCAAAAACGGGCGTTTCGGCAAAATTGCTGAAACGCCCGTAAATCCTGGAGCCGGTGAAGGGACTTGAACCCCCGACCTGATGATTACAAATCAACTGCTCTGGTTGTTTGTTGACAAACACTTAGAACTATATATAATTGATATAATGCGACTTACAGGAATATCCGAGGACGCACGGGGACACTCGAAGACGCAAAAAGACAATTTTGGGTGCAGTTTTGCACCCAAAATTGCACCCAACAAAAACCGTATAGAAACGAGTAGATCTCAGCATCATGAGAATCCCAAAATATATCCTGAAGGACCCGACCAAGAAGATATTTACCTCGGTTGAATCGAGTCCGCGATACCGGGTTAACAACCGTGGCCGCAGGGTCAGAGTTGACCAGTACA
>JADLDC010000275.1 GCA_020846885.1 Acidobacteriota bacterium
CGATGTTCAATAATTACCCGCTCGGATTTTACTCCGCCGCAACGCTCGTAAAAGACGCCCAACGCCACGGCCTGCATTTTCTTCCGGTCGATATAAACCGCTCGGACTATCTTTTCAAGATCGAAGAGGTCAGGCATCCTCTAACGCGGAACGCAGAGGTCAGAACCGCGAGCGGTAGCGACCGGCATCCTTTCTCCGTCCGCGTCGGCCTGAAATATGTTCGAGGATTAAGAACAGAGATCGCCGAAGCCATTGTCGCCGAACGCGACTGTCCTGGCTCCCCTCCTTACCAAGGAGGGGTGGCCGAAGGCCGGGGTGGTTCTTCTCAACGCGGCGATGAGTCAACTCTGAATGACGTCGAACTCCCCGCAAGCATCAAAGAACCACCCCGTCTGCCCGCTGAAAGACGCGGACATCCACCCCTCCTTGGTAAGGAGGGGAGTTGTTGTCGAGGTCCCTATACCAGCATCGAAGACCTCATCCGCCGCGTGCCCGGCATAAACAAACGCGAGATACGCGCGCTTAGCCTTGCCGGTGCATTGAACTTTGACAACACGGTACACCGCCGTGAAGCTCTCTGGCAGTCGGAGTTGGCGATCCAACCCAAAGGAGAATTGTTCGAGATAGAACAGGATGGATCTTCGCAGACGCCGGCCTTTATTAAAAGGATGGAAGGCATCGAACTCGTCGATGCCGATCTGCGGAGGACCGGCATCTCCATCGGCAAACATCCGGTCAGTTTTTTTCGCGAGGAATTGAACAAACGAGGCGTCCTAA
The DNA here is from genome assembly GCA_020846885.1 of Acidobacteriota bacterium. Classification (GTDB taxonomy): domain Bacteria; phylum Acidobacteriota; class Blastocatellia; order Pyrinomonadales; family Pyrinomonadaceae; genus OLB17. The sequence continues at coordinate 778 of JADLDC010000275.1, forward strand.
CCTCAAGACAGACACTGGCCCTAAAAAAACGCCAGATCGTCTCCGCCGCCGGCGCCGTTATCATCCGTCAGCGTCCGATGACGGCGAACAACGTGGTCTTCATCACGCTTGAAGACGAGACCGGCTTTTCAAATTTTGTTGTTATGCCCGATGTGTTCGAAAAATATAGGGCCGTGATAAATCAAAGCGATTTTCTGATCATAAAAGGAATTTTCGAAGAACGCGGAATGCTGAAGGCCCTGCACTTTATCCCGTTGATAGAGATCACGACCGAGGTCGTGTCACACAATTTCCGGTAGAGCGGCTGCGCTCCGCGATCTATACAGGCTCCGCCGTTTCATCTTCGCCGGATCTTTTCTCAGGCCGCATATGCGGGAAAAGAATGACGTCGCGTATCGAGTGCCGATTGGTCAGCAGCATCACCAGCCGGTCAATTCCAATCCCGATGCCCGCCGCCGGGGGCATTCCGTAGCTGAGCGCGCGAATGTAATCTTCATCCAATACCATCGCCTCGTCATCCCCGCGTTCGCGTTCGGCCATCTGATCGACAAAGCGTTCGTACTGCTCGCGCGGATCGTTCAATTCACTAAAACCATTCGCAACTTCCATCCCGTTGATAAACAACTCAAACCGCTCCGCGATCTGTGGGTTATCAGGCGATGCCTTTGAAAGCGGTGAGATGGACTTCGGAAAGTCGATGATAAATGTCGGCTGGATCAGATTTGGCTCGACCGTCTCCTCAAATGCTTCGACAAGCGCCGTATCGCTCAAGGCAGAAACACGACCGGTAGGGAGTGTGCCCGTCGCATCTGTACTGAGTGGGGCACCCTCGCTACCGCTCAGGTTTCCGCCTTCGGTCATGGCCGTATCGCTCAAGGCAGAAACACGACCGGTAGGGAGTGTGCCCGTCGCATCTGTACTCAGTGGGGCACCCTCGCTACCGCTCAGGTTTCCGCCTTCTACCATGGCAGAAACACGACCGGTAGGGAGTGTGCCCGTCGCATCTGTACTCAACGGGGCACCCTCGCTACCGCTCAGGTTTCCGCCTACAGCATCGAGCATCGAGATCCGCCTAAACTTTCCAAAATCGATCAGATTTCCCTCATACTCGACCGTCAAACCACCCGTCGCACGTCGCACACTTTCACGCAGCAGGTCCTCACAAAAATCCATCATCCCGTTCACATCCATATACGCACAATAAAATTCGAGCATCGTGAATTCTGGATTATGCTTATACGAGATGCCTTCGTTGCGAAAGTTGCGGTTTAGTTCATAGACCTTTTCGAAGCCGCCGACGACGAGGCGCTTTAGATAAAGCTCCGGCGCGATGCGCGCATAAAGCGGTATGTCGAGCGCGTTGTGGTGCGTCTCAAACGGCCTCGCGGCGGCGCCGGTTGCTTTTGGCGTAAGCATCGGCGTTTCGACCTCGATGTAGCCGTGGTCTTCGAGAAAACGGCGCATCGAAGAGATAATCTTTGCACGGCGCTCGAAAACTTCGCGTGTTGTAAGTTCAGGGCCTGCAGCGTCAACGTTCGATCCTGCGCCAAGTTCCTGGCCGCCCGCTGACGCAGGCGGTTCTGACTTGACCTGGAGGCTCGATGCTATTAGGTCTGCATACCGTTGCCGCTGGCGAATTTCGGGGTCGGCAATGCCGTGCATTTTATCCGGCATCGGCAGCATTGCCTTTGCCAAAAACTGCAGCTTTTCGACATGTACCGAAACCTCGCCTGTGTTCGTGACAAATAGATATCCTTCCACGCCGATGAAATCGCCGTGATCGATCATCCCCCACGCTGCCCAGGCATTCTCCGCATCGACCGTGCCGTCCGCGTCGTTCTTTACGAACACGAACTGGCCCTTCTTTGCATAGATCTGAAGCTTGCCAATACCGTCGGTCAGATGAACAAAATTCCCCCGCGGCGGCGTTGTCAATCGGCCGGCAATGCGGACCGTACCAAGCTTTTTCAGTTTTTCGTTGAATAATTCCTTTATATCCGCCGGCGGCCGTTCGCCTTCGGCCAGGTTCTCTTTTACCATGGCCATCTCGTGCTCGATCTCAGCGATCTGCGGAAATCGCCTGAGCGCGGTGATGGTATCCTCGCCGCCGGTCAACCTGGACCGCACAAACTTGTTCGGGTAAACGTTGCCGGTCAACTCACGCAGCTTCTCCAAATGCTCCGCCCGTGCCGCGGTCTGGTCGTTGGGTTCAATAATTTCGTCAAAAGCAGGAATGGTCATAAGGTCGATAATTGATCAGTTTGCTCAGAATCCTCTCTGCGCTCTCCGCGAGCTTTCTCTGCGTCTCTGCGTTGAATAATTTATGGTACAAGTTCAACCGACAGAGCGCCGAAGTGGATCGCATTGCTCCATTGTAACTCAATGTCGAAAGGCTCGATTATAGACGCACCGCGCATAAACGCAAATTTCGGCTAATTGTGGCAAAATAGAAACGACCGCAGGAAAACGTTCTGCCCGGCTCCGGGAATGTTTTCTGCGGCTAGGTGTGTTTGTGAGAGAAGAATTCGACGAACTGAAACGCGCCGTCCTCGGCGGACAGCGTATCATTACAATTAGCCAACTTACGTCCAGCTCGGCCAAGGCGTATGCTCTCGCCCGGCTGCGCTCGGAGACGGGCAAGAAGCTTGCGATCGTGGCCGAGAGCAACGCCGAACTCGACGCATGGTCATGCGATCTTGAGTTTTTTCAGGGTTATTTCGGTGAACAGGAACCAAGTGTCATCAGCATCCCGTCATTTGAGA
>JADLDC010000276.1 GCA_020846885.1 Acidobacteriota bacterium
AGGTCGCGGCCGCCTCGCTGGTAAATCTTGGGCGTGTGCTCGCCGATCTGGGCGATCTGAACGGCGCGGCGGATGCTTTGAATAAGGCCGTGCAGCGCGATTCAGATTCCGGCTTTGCATGGAACGAGCTTGGTGCCGTTTACCGCAAGCAGAACAAGTATAAGGACGCCGCCGCCGCATTTCGCAAGGCGGCCGACAAGGACGAAAAGAATCCGGTCATCCAATACAACCTCGGCGAGGCCGAGCTGCAGAACGGCAACATCGGCGAAGCGAAAAAGGCATACCAGCGGCTGAAGAAACTCGGGCCAACCGGCAGCCAATTCGCCGCCCGCCTCGAACAATTGAGCGGCGGCAAGATCAGAGGATAGCTGACGTGTGTACGGCTTTCATCCGGCGCGCTCGGGTCAAATGTCGCATGGGCTGTAACATTTGGATCTCAAACATCTTTGTGTTCTTTGTGTCTTCAACTTCGTGATCTTTGTGTTAAAAAAAGCCCTTACCACAAAGGGCGCAAAGGGCGGACACAAAGTTCGCAAAGAAGAGATTGGCAAGAAAGTGCGATCAAACCGGCTTTTGCCGAACTTGACTGATAATTTCCTTATATAGATCGTTCCGAGCCGCAGCGTTGCTGAATATTCTTGAAAACGTACCGTTGGCCCCGTTGACCACGCTGAAGGTCGGCGGGGCGGCGCGTTTTTTTATTGAAGCAACGAGCGAAGCCGATGTTTTGGCTGCCTTTGAGCATGCCGCGGCCCGCGGGCTGGAATTATTCATCCTCGGCGGCGGGAGCAATATTCTTGTTTCCGACAAAGGCTTTGACGGGCTGGTCGTCCGGATCGTTTTGAAAGGCATTGAACCGGTCGGCGGGGCCGATGCCGAAAGGGAATTGATCATCGTCCAGGCGGGTGAGGATTGGGACAGCTTTGTCGAATATTGCGTCGGCCGCGATCTTGCCGGTGTGGAATGTTTGAGCGGTATTCCGGGTACGGTCGGCGGAACGCCGGTGCAGAATGTCGGCGCCTATGGACAGGAAGTTTCCGAAACCATTGTTTCCGTTCGCTGTCTTGACAGGCAAAGCGGGCGGATCGTCGAGCTCTCCGATCGGGAGTGCGGCTTTGGTTATCGCACAAGCATATTTAATTCGTCGCAACGCGAGCGGTACATTGTCCTTTCCGTCACTTTTGCGCTTGAACGCGGCGGCGGGCCGAAGATCGTGTACCGCGACCTGGTCGAACATTTCGCCGGTGCCCGGCCGACGCTGGCCGAAACACGCTCGGCGGTGCTGAGGATACGCGCGGCAAAATCTATGGTGATCGATCCGAACGATCCGAACTGCAGAAGCGCGGGGTCATTCTTTAAAAATCCTGTTGTGCAAGGCGCAGAACTTGCCCGTATCGCATCCGCCGCTAATGCCGATGCTGTTCCGCATTTCGACACGGGCGGCCAAATGGTAAAGGTGCCGGCCGCGTGGCTGATCGAACAGGCCGGATTTAAGAAAGGTTTCGCGATGGGAAACGCAGGCATCTCCACGCGGCACTCGCTCGCTCTCATCAATCGCGGCAACGCATCGGCGGCGGAGATAATTCAGCTTAAGAACAAGATCATCGATGCGGTCATGGAAAAGTTCGGAATAGAACTACTGCCGGAACCGATCTTCATAGGCTTTTGACGATTTGCGGCCTTTTAGCGTACCGCCGATCAGCACCGTCGGCGGCCGCTCTGAACCACTCTTCCCTTCTTTCGCATCATTCCTTTCATCCATATCATTCGCATCATTCGCGGCTTTCGGATCGGGGTCGGCAATGCGGGGGCCGGGCGTCTAGACTTGTGTGCGGCGCCGGGATCCGGCGGGGGTTGGATGGACAATAAATATGGGAAAAGAGAAAGACGCGGCGATGGTAGAGGCGTGCAGGGTGCTGTATATGAAGTATGGCGGAATGCAGCACGGGCGGATCGAGGCGGAGATGCACGCGGCGGGGTGGACGGCGTTTCGTTCGCGCGATCTTTATTCGACGTATCAGGAAGGCCAGCTGAAAAGCCGCGGCTGGATCGAACGGTTCGGCTGGAAGGCGGCACTCGAACGCCGAAACAGAAGGGCCGAAACGCAGCGGATCCGCCGGGGAAACAAGGCCAGGCTGCACGGAACATTTGATAATTGGGTAAAAAGAGCGACGCCAGGAATGACATGGACGGCACGGCATCATCGGTTTATTTGCGGGCATTTGCAGCGGGTCACCAGCGGCGATGCACGGCGGCTGATGATCTTTGTGCCGCCGCGGCATGGCAAGTCGGAGCTGGTTACGGTGCGGTATGCCGCGTGGCGGTTGATCAGAGAACCGGAGCTTCGCGTGATAGTCGGCTGCTACAACCAAAAGCTTGCGAACAGATTTTCGCGCAAGATCAAGCGGCTTGTCGCGTGCCGGACGGAGATCTCAAAACAAAAGCACGCGGCGGAGGAATGGGAAACAGCCGTCGGCGGCGGGGTCAAGGCGGTTGGCGTAGGGGCCGGGATAACCGGATTCGGCGGTGACCTGATCATTATCGATGATCCGGTCAAGGGCCGCGCGTCGGCGGAATCGCGCACGCTTCGCGACACGACATGGGATTGGTACAAGGACGATATTCACACGCGGCTTGAACCGGGCGGGGCGGTCATTGTGATACAGACGCGGTGGCATGACGACGACCTCGCGGGCCGGCTGTTGAAAGATATGGATGACGGCGGCGAAAAATGGGAGTCGGTGCGGCTGGCGGCCCTGGCCGAACCGGAAGACGGCGATGGACTTGACCCGCTTGGCCGCGCCGAGGGCGAGGCGTTGTGGCCGGAACGGTTTGATGCGGAAGCCCTACTTGCGATCAAGCGGCGGCTTGGGCCGCGATCGTTTGCCGCACTTTATCAGCAGCGGCCGCAGCCGTTGGGCGGAACGATATTCCGGCCGGAATGGTTCGCGCGGCGCGTGGCAAAAGCACCAGCGGGACTGCGTTGGGCACGCGGCTATGACCTTGCTGTTTCGCTGAAAGATTCGGCGGATTACACGGCCTCGTTCCGATGCGCGTTGGATACAAAGACGGGCGATCTGTACATCGCCGATGGATTCAGAAAACGCATCGAATTTCCCGAACAGCGGCGATATGTGCTTGAACGCATGGCGGCCGAACCGGCGACGGCCCACGGTATTGAACTGGCGCTGCACGGAAAGGCATTGGTGCAGGACCTTCGCCGCGACCCGCGTGCGGCGGGCCGAAGCCTTCGCGGCGTTAAGGTGGACGGCGACAAACTGCTGCGTGCCGAGGCATGGGCCAGCCTTGCCGAAGAAGGCAAGATCGTTTTGGTGAACGGCCCGTGGATAGACGATCTGATCGACGAGGCCTGTCGATTTACCGGCCGCGGCGACGCCCACGACGATCAGATCGACGCCGTCAGCCTCGCCGTACAGATGCTGAGAAAGAATCGGGGCGGGCATTCGTTTTAAATGGAAGTGCTTCAGCTTAAAACAATGCGCCGCGCGAAGGGGCCGCAAGATAGTAAGAGGCTGTCTGAAATGTCTAAAAGCCTGAGTCAACAAGGCGGTTTTGAACGCGGATCAAGCGGAACCAGAGCGGATCTTGACGGATCTAGCCTTTTTGATCCGCTCGATCCGCCTGATCCGCGTTCAAATTGCACCTATTCTTCGCGTGCCGCCCGGCGGAAAGAGAATTCAAACTGATCTGCTATGTTTTAAATTTATCGCTTCCCTTTTCGCCGTTTAGGTGTAAAATCCCGATATGCTTTTGTCTAACGCTTGCGGGCGGCTGTTATGGGCCGCTCTGTTGTTCGTTGTCGCTTTGCCGTGCGCCGGCCAGGACTTGACGGCTTTTACGGGCCGCGTTTCGGCCGTTTCCGAAGGCGACGCGATGACCGTGATCGACAACGCGAACCGCGAACACAAGATCAGGCTTGCCGGAATTGACGCGCCTGAGGCCGGTCAGGAATTTGGAGCAGCGGCAAAGAATTTTTTGAGCGGGCTGGTGCTGAACCAACCGGTGACGGTCGTCGGCCGGCGGCGCGATGATGACGGACGGCTTGTCGCACAGGTTTTCCTGCTCGGCCGCGACGTTAGCTATTCAATGCTCTGGGCGGGCCTTGCATGGTACGACAAAGCGGCGGGCGGCGACCAGGCAAAAGAAGATCGAAAACGCTATACCGAAGGCGAACGGTTCGCCCGAAAGAACAAGGATAATCTCTGGTCGCAAGCAAAACCGATTCCGCCATGGGATTTTAGAAAGGATAATCCCCAGCCGAAGGAGCCGGAACGAACACTTGCCCTGACACAGCTCAGCCAACCGGCCGCACCGCCGGTCTCTACGCCGCAGGTGAGTGTCCCGGCGGTCAGCGGACTAGAGTTTGTCGGCAACAAGCAATCAAAGATATACCATTGGAACCCGGGCTGTCCGGGCTTTTCGAAGATCGCAGAAAAGAACCGCATCCCATTTGCCTCAAAAGCCGAAGCCGAAGCCGCCGGCTATCGCCCGGCTAAGAACTGTAAACAGGAATAGGCGGAACAAGAAAGGCGAAAGAACCCACCCGCTGACGCGAGGTGGTACTGACATCCTGCGGCCAAAGAACCCACCCGCTTACGAGAGGTGGTACTGACTATCCTGCGGCCTGAAGAACCCACCCGCTTACGCGAGGTGGTACTGACTATTGCGACGTGTTATATTCGTTTGCTTATGAAATATTACGTTCTTATCCTCGCTATTTTTCTGACGGCGTGCGGCGGAGCGGCCAATTCGAATCAGACGGCCGCACCGACGCCCGCCGTGGTCATTACGCGGACGCCCGCTCCGCGGCAGGCACCGGACGCCCAGCTTGAACAACAGTTTGTCGAGATCGCCAAGGACGCGAACGGAAAGGTCGGTATTGCGGCGTTTGTTATCGAAACGGGCCAGAACGCCTCGCTGAACGCCGATGAAAAATTTGCGATGCAGAGCGTTTACAAACTGCCTATCGCGATGGCCGTGATGAAGCAGGTCGATGCCGGAAAATTCAAAGGAGATCAGGAGATAGAGATAAAGAAAGAAGATTTCGTCGCAAAGGGCCAGGCCTCGCTGCTGCGCGATAATTTTCCGGATGGGACGAAGATACCGCTTTGGCATGTGATCGAATACGCCATTTCGCAAAGCGACGGCACGGCCAGCGACGTGCTGATGAACCTGGCCGGCGGTGCGGGCGAAGTGCAGAAATATATCGACGAGCTCGGCATAAAAGATATGGCCGTAAAAAGCACCGAGAAGGAATTAGGAAAGGACGTGAAGGTGCAGTATGAGAACTTTGCGACGCCGAATGCCGCCGTCGCGCTGTTGACCGAATTGAAGAGCGGCAGCTCGCTCGAACGCGAACGGCGAAAACTGATAATGGATTTTATGAACGAATCGGTGCCCGGCCAGGACCGGCTTCGCGGCATGTTGCCGGACAGCGCGTATGTCGCGCACAAGACCGGCACCTCAGGCACCAGCGGCGGCGTTACGGCCGCGACCAACGATATCGGCATCATCCAACTCCCAAACGGAAACTATGCCCTGATAGCCGTTTTTGTCGGCGATTCTAAAGCAGATGATGATGCCCGTGCCGCCGTGATCGCAAAGGCCGCAAAGGCCGTTTGGGATAAATGGGGATTGTAGGACACGTGAGGTTGTCCGAAACATCCGAATTAAGATGCAGAAACCTGTGCGTTAGAGGCTGTGTCAAAACTGAATTCTTCAGCGGGCTTTGCCCGTCTTTATGACGTCAAACAGAGCGGCGAAGCCGCAGTTGGAGCGAGTTTTGACACAGTCTCTAACACGCGGGCTTCCGCACGTCTTGTTCAGCCAAGAGTGTCATCAACGGCAAGGTCAATTTCCGCTATGGTTTCCGAAACCGCATTTTCACCTCGGGTATAGACCTTTACGAGTCCAAAACCGTTCTCCTTCGGCAGCGAATGGACCTCAACGCGGTCGTGGGCTAGATCGATCAGCCATGCTTCTGATATACCGGCAGATGCGTACCGGCTAAACTTTAGTCCGCGGTCGAATTCAACACTCGAATCGGCTACTTCGACGATCAGAATGACGTCCTTTGCCCGCGGCAGTTCATCCTTATAAAGATCCGGCGCCGGCCGCAGCAACGCTATGTCAGGCTGAGGTTCGCTTTCAGAGTCAAGCACGATCGGGTTCTGAACACTGACGACGAACTGCTGGCCAAGACGTGAGAAGTACGCGTTCAGGAAATTGACGCAGCGTACATGCAGGCTGCCGACTGGCGACATGTCAAATATTTCTCCTCCAATAAGTTCAACGCGGTCGTCAGAAGCAAAGGCCCCTTTATCCGCCATCAGATGGTAGATCTCCACAGTGATAGGGAAATGTCGCGGAGTCGGGCCATTTAACGCAAGATCCTGCATATTCAACGCATTATAAAGCAAATCCGGATGGACTAAAAGACCCTTAGGACAGACGGTGAGTCTGTCCCCTGATTTGAGGCGAGTCTATTTAGCTGCCGCTGCTTAGGCGGCGGGCCGATCCTTTTACTGCTTCCCTGCCTTCAGATCGGCGAGGCGTTTTTCGAGCGCGGCGGTATCGGCCTTTTCGGCTTTGCCTAGTTCGACGGCTTTTTCGGCGACGGGAATTGCTTCTTTCGAACGTCCGGCCGCGATGAGAATGCCGGCTTTCTGTGCGGTGTTCTGGAAATTCGGTTTTGCCTTTAGCTGTTCGTCGATCGCACTGAGAGCCTGGCCGTACCATTTACCGGCGTCGGCGGCGGCGTTGCTGCGTTTGGCAAAGTTTGCGGCGCTCAGCGGCGTTTGCCAATCGTCGGATTTCGCGGCGGCGACGGCGGCGGCGGCTTTTTTCAGGATCAAGCCATTCTGGTCCTTGACCTCGACGGTGAAAGGCACCGAAACCTTTTCCCAGCGAATATTCACCTGCGCCGCGTTTTCGGCGGTCGGTTCGATCTCGAACGCCAGCCACTCCTGATGCTCGGCGGCCTGCGGTTTTGCTTTTACACGCAGCTTGTCTTTCGTCTGATCGTAATTAAAACTTCCCCACTGGTTCTCGGTGTCGTTAAAGACGATGGTCCATTCGTCCTTGCCCGGTATGGTGTGCAGGCTGTAGCTTCCGGCGGCAAGCGGCCGGCCGTTTATCAGCACGTCGTCGGTCACGGTAAACTGCGTCGCTTCGTTCGCACCGGTCCGCCAAATGTGGCCGAATGGAACGATCGGTGCGCCGGCGGGACGCGTGTTCTGATTATCCAGCGTGGCCTCGCCCTTTGCATCGGCCACCGCATCGCCCCAGATCTTTCGCCCCTTCACACCCGGACGGCTATACTTGATCGTCACGTCCGTTACCCCGATCGTCTGCATCACGCCCCCGTTAGAACTAGGCCGCGGCAGCCGCAATTGCCCCGACACACCATCAACCCCGATCAATACAAACGAAACAACCGCCAGCACAACCCCTGAAAAACGCGTAAACCTATACATCCCTATTTCTCCTTTGACCTTTTTCCAAACTCCAACCGAATGCCAAAGATTATGCATCCATCCCGCCGCGAATTTCAAACTGAATATCAAAAACTGCATTGGCAACCAACTGATATGTTACAGAGTTACGCATATTTTTAGTCGTCTTGACAATGGTTGATTCCCGGTGCACAATCGTCCCATCGATATTGTATCTGCTGGGTCTTCCATAGGATTGTAGGAGCGCAATTTCCCAATGAGAGCGTATATTCTGCCCCCCCCCGAAAATCATTTTCTTCGTTTTCCTGTTCGTGTTGATCGGACTCTTCTTTCCCGAACACAGGTCGGAGACGTCGCCGCGTACGCTAACTGCAGTGGATGATTGGGTCATCGCCAACCCAAATACGGTCAATCTCACATACTCGTACGTGAATGATCCGTCTCGCGGACAATTATATGCGATTGACAGTACGATCACGGATACTACTGTTGGTAACGGCTATTGGAATTGCGATAACCTCTGCATCTTTGTCGGCCTCAATGTTCCGAATTACGTCGGGTACGATTCCGTCCAGTACCATTGGAATGTCGTTTTGCCACAGCCGGAAGAGTCTAACCACGCCCGAATCAATATCATGTGGGTAGGGGATGACAGGCAGAACGCCGGGGATTCCTGCCCCGCTTCAGTGGGCCGTCCCGTTAACGTAACGAACGGCAATATGTGGATCCGGCAGACCGACTTTTTGCTTCCCGGGCTTGGGGAGAATATCGAAATCAGCAGGTTCTACAACAGCATGATCCAAACGCCGGGCCTTTTCGGTCTTGGCTGGTCGACCAAGTTCGATGAATCTTTGACGTTCTATGGGACGCAAGCAATACAGTACAATCAGGCGAACGGCAAAGCAGAATATTTCGGTCGTTACCAATCGACCGATCCGTTCACGGCCTTCTCAAAAGACTTCGTCGGCGAACTCGTTGCAAATTCGACCGGAACGTATACGATAACGGATCAGGCTGGAACGTCTCGCGACTTTTCGGCACTGGGGAAACTCATCAAGTTCCGCGACCGAAATGGGAACGAAACAGTTCTGACTTACGATTTGAATGGAAATCTCACAACGGTCACGGACGCGGGCGGGCAAACACTTACCCTCACGCCGAATGCGGACGGAACGACCTCAGAGATCAGGCAGGGCGCGACTGTGATCGCCAGTTATGAATACTGGACCGGCACCACAAAGCTCAAAATGGTCACGTACCCGGACGGATCGAAATACCAGTTTGAATATGCGAATGTCGGATCGAACACGTACATCGCAACGGTTAAGGACGCTCTCGGCTATGCCTTAGAGCATCACGATTACGACCCTTCGGGCAGGGCGATTACATCCGAAGTCGATGGCGGAAAGGAAAAGTACACTTTCACATATGGTCTAGAGGGCGGATCGGCGTGGGCCCCGTTCCGAACCCGTGTAACCGACGGACTGGGGCGGATCAAAGACTACTATTTCCAAAAAATGGTCGGTCATAACATTCTTTGGAAGGTGGATGGACAATGCTGTGGTGGTGGAGGATCGGAATCTACAACGTACTACTACAATGAGTATTATGGCACCACGGCGTCGAAAGTTGACGCGCTTGGTAATCAGACGACCTACCAATACGACAGCGATCGCAATGTAACCAATCAGACCGACGTGCGCGGCACCCAGAAGTGGACGTACAACAACTTCGGCGAGATTCTGACATATCAGGACCGCGTGGATTCGCAATCGAACCCTCCCGTTTACACCGAGGTCAACACCTATGATTCGACCGGCAACCTTTTGACCCGCACGGATGCTCTGGGGAAGGTGACAACTCTCGAATATCCGACGACGGGCAACATAGGGCTGCCAAAGTCAGTGAAGGACGCCCGCAACAATGAGACGAAGCTGAAATGGTACGCCACCGGCCTGCTGCAGGAGATCGAGGATCCTTACACGAAGAAGTCCAGCTTCGCCTACGATTCAAGAGGCCGCATCGCATCGATCACAAACTCGCTGGGCCACGTCACGACGTACAATTACTTCGACGACACGAGTCGAAAGGTTGAACTCGTTTACCCGAACTCGGACAAGATCACTTACAAGTACGACATCAGGCGGTTGTTGGAATCTGTCACGGACGAGCGCGGGAAGGTTACGAATTACGAATTCGATCCGCAGCGGCGGTTGACGAAGATCACCGACCCGCTTGGGCACATCAAGCAGTTCGGGTACGACGCGATGTCGAATATGACCTCGTACACGGACCCGCTCGGGAAGGTGACGACGTATGAACCGGACGACTTCGATCGTTTGAAGAAGATCACGTACCCGGCGGCGACGAGCGGCGGCACCGCCCTGTTCGAGCAATACCAATACGATAAACTCGGCCGCGTCACGAAATACACCGACACCGCCGGACGGGAGACGAATTACGCGTACAACGACACGACCCGAACCAACACCGTCACCAACGCGGAAGCGGAGGTGACCACGACGAAGTACGATCCGCGTTTCCAAACCACCGAAGTCAAAGACGCCATAAATCAGACGTACACATTCGCGTACGACCCGTTGGGCAGGCTGCTCAGCCAGACCCGCGCGGGCGGCACAATGACGTTCGAGTACGACGAAGTTGGCAATCGCAAGAAACGCACCGACTACGCGGGGCGTGTCACCAACTACACTTACGACAACCTCAACCGCCTTACAAAAATAAGCTACGGCGACCCGGTAGCGAGCGGAGCCCCGCCGAACGCGGAGGCCACCTACGGGTTCGACGACCTCTCGCGGCTCACCTCAGCGACGAACGAAGCGGGGACGGTAGGGTTCACTTACGACAATAGAAATCGCTTGAAAACCGAGACGGACGTGTTCGGGCATCTGCTGGAATACGGTTACGACGCCGCATCGAACCGGACCCAGCTGAAACTCGATGGCTCTGTACATACGGCATATGTTTATGATGACGCAAACCGTTTGACGACGCTAACCGACGAGGTGGGGCAAAATTTCACTTTCGGGTATGATATTGCTGATCGGATGACGTCAAGGACGATGCCGAACGGGATCACCTCTACGTTCGAGTACGACGGGATGTCGAGATTGACGCGGCTGAAGCATCAATCTTTGACGGCCACGCTCTTTGACAATCAGTATTTGTACAACACGGCGAATCAGATTTCGCAGATCACCGGCCTGGCCAATACGCGGGTGTTTGGCTACGACCTCGTCGACCGCTTGAAAACGGTCAGTACGAACGGCACCCAAACTGAGTCTTACGCGTTTGATGATGTTGGAAACCGGACGGCCTCGCATTTGTCGGCCACATACGGATATCAAAGCGGCAAATTCAACCAGCTCGCCTCGACAGCGACAGCAACAATGCAGTACGACGCGAACGGGAACATCATTCGAAAGAGTGAAGGTTCGCAATTCTGGCGCTATGTTTGGGATCAGGAGAACCGCCTCACAGAGGCCGCCACCCGCAAGCAAAAAGTGCGCTACAAATACGACGCCCTTGGCCGCCGGGTTGAGCGAAATTTTGGTTTCAAGGAGCGGACGAAATTCACCCACGATGGCCTCGATGTCGTGATGGATGACGACAATAACACTGGGCTGACAAAGTATCAGAACGGTTTAGGAATCGATGATAAGCTCAAATTTTCAAACGCCGGGGCCTCGAGTTATTTCCTGCAGGACCACCTCGGTTCAACGCTTGGCTTGTCGAACTCGGCTGCATCCGTAAACTCGTCAGCGTCCTATGATTCATTCGGCAACGCAACCGGCAACCTCGCCACGCGCTACCAGTTCACGGGCAGAGAATATGACTCGTTCACCGGCCAACATTACTACCGCGCCAGATTCTACGACGCGAATCTTGGCCGATTCATCTCCGAAGACCCGATATCACTAGGAGGTGGGATCAATCCGTTCGCCTACGTGGGAAATAACTCAATGAACCGGACTGACCCAAGTGGGCTGTACGAGATTGACGTTCACTACTACCTTACTTATTACCTTGCCATGAAAACTGGGTGCTTCTCGCGTCCTCAAGCGGTCGCGATTGCAAACGGCAACCAACTGACCGATGAAAATCCGAACTCGCTCCCTGGCCTTGGGAGAGGATTCGAAAATAGTACTTATCACGGACTAAACGGCGGAGCGAGACCCGGGGCAGGCGCACCCGATCTATGGCCTCGCTCAACCAATTTCCCACAGCTTGGGCAATATCTGCATTATTATCAGGATACCTTCAGCCACGAGGGATACACGAATAGTACTTTTGGACATGCCTTGCCGGGGCACTATTTTGATAAAACAAATAGTGACCCTGAGAAGGCGATGAGGATGGCACAAGGTACATTTTCCCAGCTAGTCAGTTTTGCAAGACAAAGCGGTTGTTCATGCAAGTCAGAGTGGACGAATGAGATGCAAACAACTGTGGACGGCTTCAACCGAAGCCCGGGATCAAACTTTGGATACTTCAATACGATTGACTCAAAAGGGAGCCTCTTGGATTGGGGGCTGACAAACCCTTCTGGATATCTCGATAATAAAATCAGATTTCTTGGGGTTCCTAACAGATAGTTATGAAAAAGAGATTTCTATTTCCGATCGCATTCTGTCTTATCGTCGTTGTATCAATCGCCCTTGGACTGGATGGCTTATTCATGATCATTAATGCCCCGGCGGGACTTCTTATAGTCGGGATTTATGTCGTATTCGGAATTCAGATAACAAGCATTTGGCCGGCGCTGGTTTTCAATTCCCTGATTGCGTTCCTGCTTGGCTACGTCGTTGATATTATACTGGGTCGGATTCGTGGACCTCATGACGTCTAGCCGACAATCGCAACCGTCGCGTGACGACAACGAAGACAAGGCTATCTCGCGGGCCTATACTAACGGGGTGACGACGACCTACGAATATTTCAACAACGACCTGCTGAAGCGGATGAAGGATTTCAACAGCACCGCGACACTGTTCGACCGGCAGTATACTTACAATAACGCGAACCAGATCGCGACGCTCACCGACAACTCCGGCACCCGAACGTTCGGGTATGATCTGGTTGACCGATTGAAAACGGTGACTGTGAGCACCACGCAGACGGAGTTCTACAATTTCGATCACGTCGGCAACAGAACGAACTCCCATCTGTCCTCCACGTACGGATACGCCCCTGGCAAGTACAACCAACTCACGTCCACCGACACCGCGACGATGCAGTACGACGCGAACGGCAACACCATCCAGAAGTCCGAAGGCAACACCTTCTGGCGCTACACCTGGGACGGCGAGAACCGCCTGACTGAAGCGGCGACGCGGAAGCAGAAAGTTCGTTACAAATACGACGCCCTCGGTCGCCGAGTTCGGCGGTACACTCCCGGCGTTAGAGAGGACACAAAATTCACCAACGACGGACAAGATGTCCTGATCGACGACGACGCCGGCAGCCTAACTAAATACCTCAACGGCCCCGGCATCGACAACAAGCTGCGTGTTCAGACCGGTAGCAGTGTCAACTATTTCCTCGCCGACCACCTCGGTTCCACCAACGGCCTCGCCGACCCATCCGGAGCCTTAGGCGCTTCGACTACCTACGATAGTTTTGGTAATTCAACAATCACCAATTTTCCATCCCGATATCGATTCACTGGCCGCGAGGTCGATTCGTTTTCCGGCTTACAATTCAGCCGTGCTAGATTCTACGACTCAACTCTCGGTAGATTTATCTCGGAAGATCCGATTGGATTTAGGGGTGGAGATGTAAATCTTTACGGGTATGTGAAAAATGATCCGACTTTATGGAAAGATCCACTTGGCCTTGACCTATATGGGGTAGTCGGCGGGGGATCAATATGGGGTGGGGCTGGAATCGGGGCTGGTGGCACAGCCTCGGTTGCAGTGGGTTATGGATCGGACGGACTGGGCTCTGCAGCCTCCTACGGTCACTTTGTCGGTCCGGGGCAATACGCAATGGATACTAAGTGTAACACCGGAGCTCCTTTCGGCGGGGGCGGGGGTATCGGCGCAGGGGTATTTTGGTCGAATGCAGACAATTGGGATCAGTTCGGCGGAGATTTTGGTACGACGATTTACGGTTTGGGCCCTATAGGTTCGATTGAAATCGACGCCGGCGATAATGGCGTATATGTTGTCCAGGTGTATCCGGGACCACTCGGAAAGGGCCAAAATTATGGTGTGGTTCACCTTAGAACGACCACACCGGCAACCGGAAGATTCTCCGATGCTGTCAATGATTCTATATATAAGTTTAGACAAGGGATGGGCAACGTGTGCGGATGTAGGCTCTGATTTTTGATCCACAGTTATGTTGAAGGCTGGAAGATCGGCTATTTTGCTGAGCGTGTTTTTCATCGTTTCGCTATTACTAACTGTCGTGGTCGCGTTATCTCTTCGTGTTCCCGAATACTATAGTCTTGTCAAGAATGCTCATCCAACGACTGGCTCGGTAACTTCAAAAGAACGCGAAAACCATATGTCGATATGGTTTGAGTACCGGGTTGGGAACCAGGTCTTTACCTCCGTTGGCGTTGCGGAGGATATCGGACGAACATTTGAATCGATTCAGCTTGGCGAGGTTGTGCCTATCGTTTACGACGACACGGATCGGGGAATCGCCGTAATGGGAGACCCACGGAGGCGCCTAAACTCAAGTCTTCGAGGCACTGGATTTGGATTTGTCGGATTGCTTATTTGCCTTTTATTGTTTGCTTTAAGGCAAAGGCACCGAGCGAGAAAATTAGACGAGGAAATTAAATAAACTTAGCTACTCGGAGCTAATGGGAACATGGTGCAGAAGTCTGAGGCGAACAACTTCTGGCGTTATCCACGGGACGGCGAGAACCGCCTGACCGAGGCGGCGACGCGGAAGCAGAAAGTTCGTTACAAATACGACGCCCTCGGCCGCCGAGTTCGGCGGTACACTCCCGGCGTTAGAGAGGACACAAAGTTCACCAACGACGGCCTCGATGTCCTGGTGGACGACGACGCCGGAACTTTGACGAAATATATAAACGGCCCCGGCATCGACAACAAGCTGCGTGTTCAGACCGGTGGCAGTGTCAACTATTTCCTCACCGACCACCTCGGCTCCACCAACGGCCTCGCCGACCCATCCGGCGCTGTCGGTGCTCAAACCTCGTATGATTCGTTTGGCAATCCCTCAACAAACCCAGGCACCCGCTACCAATACACCGGCCGGGAATATGATGCCTTTTCAGGGTTTTATTACTACAGGGCGCGTTTCTACGACTCACGATCCGGAAGGTTCGTTTCCGAAGATCCAATTGGAATTGATGGCGGCGTAAATCTTTTTTCGTATGTCAGAAATACGCCAATGAAATTTAATGATCCTTCCGGCAAGTTTCCTTCGATGTGGTACTGGAAATATCATCAGGGAATAACGGCCCAATCACTTGCAGGCATCGCGACAGAATCGCAAATAGCCTCTTTAAGTATTTCGAACCAAAGTTTCGATCAGAATACACAAGACTCTCTCTATGCGCCCTATCATGCAATGCGGCGATACGGCCAAGATAGTGCTGAAAGCGCTCGTGATGAGGCGAACGAATTCGTTCGACGGAAAATATGTCAGGCTCGGGATTACGAAGCGCGAAGGCTGCCTTCAAGTGCAATGGAGTCACTAGGTCAGGCTATGCACACGATGCAAGACGTCGAATCTCCGGCCCATCGCGATTTTCAACAGGCGTGGCCCGACACGCGGACTTTTACTGCAGTTCATGTTTGGCATTACATCCGGGAAACGTTCTTTCCTGGCGATGACAACATAGCCGCAGCGGAAAACAACACCAGGAGGACTTGGGAGTATTACAAGGGGGCTCCGATGCCAAGAGACATTCTTTCCAACTCGGGCCCAACCTCTTTGTGCGGTTGCGGAAAATAGCATGATGTTTAGATCTACAAAGGCCATAATTTTGGGGACCATATTTGCCGTCTCCTCAATAATCTTATCTTGGGCATTGTTGGCGGACTCATCGCCTTTTCATCAGGATGCACTCCGTCCGGGGGTTCTTCGCACCGTATGGCAGATTCTCAATATCCCGGCGTTTGCAGCGCTGGTTATTGGTGGTCCCATAGTTGGGGTAATTGTACTCTACATCCAGTGGTTCCTGATCGGCTATCTAGGGATGATCGGGCTTTCGAGGATAAGAAATTCTGGCGAGTCCAAAATATAGAACAGAAATCTCGCGGCTGACCTCAGCGACGAACGAGGCGGGGACGGTGAGTTTCGCTTACGACAATCGAAATCGCGTCACGAGCACGACGGACGTTTTCGGGAAAGTTATCGGGTACGAGTATGAGCGGACCGCGACGCTGAATCGAAAGAAGCTAAAGCTGGACGGAACTCTTTACGCAACCTATAACTTCGACGACGCTGGGCGGCTGAACAATATTGTGAACGCTTCGGACAGCTCGATAATCAGTTATGGGTACGACAACGAAGACAAGGTTATCTCAAGGGCTTATCCTAATGGCGTCACCACAACCTACGAGTATTTCAACAATGATTTGCTAAAGCGGATGAAGGATTTCAACAGCACCGCGACACTGTTCGACCGGCAGTATACTTACAACACCGCGAACCAGATCGCGACGCTCTCCGACAATTCAGGCACGAGGACGTTCGGGTATGATCTGGTTGACCGCTTGAAAACCGTGACCGTCGGCGATATTGCTGAACTTAGCTTGGCGGGGTTTGGTCGGTTACTGCTCCTTGGCTGGCGGAGGAGACTAGTTGGGCGTATTTGGCGATGACGCCGCCGGTGTACCAGGGTTTTGGGGGCTGCCAATTTGTGCGGCGGGCGGTCAGTTGGTCATCGGTCAGGTGGACGTTTAGCGTGCCGGTGTCGGCGTCGATGGTTATTTGGTCGCCGTCTTGGACAAGCGCGATGTTGCCGCCGGTCGCGGCCTCGGGTGCGACGTGGCCGACGACCATGCCGTAAGTGCCGCCGGAGAAGCGGCCGTCGGTGATCAGGCCGACGCTGTCGCCAAGGCCCTGGCCGATGATGGCCGCGGTCGGTGCCAGCATTTCGCGCATTCCGGGGCCGCCTTTCGGGCCTTCGTAGCGAATGACGATGATGTCGCCTGCGTTGATCTCGCGTGCCATGATGGCTGTCATCGCCAGCTCTTCGGAATCGTAAACCTTTGCCGGGCCGGTGATCTTGCGGTTCTTTACGCCGGAAATTTTTGCGACGGCGCACCCCTCAGCCAGATTGCCGCGGAGAATGGCGAGATGGCCTTCGGGATAGAGAGGTTTGTCGAAAGGTAGGATCACCTGCAACGGCGGCGCCTCCCCGGCCAGTTCGACACGCCGGCGGGACGCCGGCGTTCCGAGATTTTCCGCAATTGTCTTGCCTGTGATCGTCATGCAGTCGCCGTGGAGCACTCCGTTTTCGAATAGGATCTGCATCACGCGCGGAATGCCGCCGGCTTTGTGAAGATCGGTGGCGACGTATCGGCCCGAGGGTTTTAGGTCGCAGATCACGGGCACGCGTTTTTGGATGCGTTCAAAATCTTCGACGGTGAGTTCGACACCCGCCGAATGCGCTATCGCAAGCAAATGCAGCACCGCGTTTGTCGATCCGCCGGTTGCCATGACCACGGCAATTGCATTCTCGAACGCCTTTTTTGTCATTATTTCGCGGGGCAATAAATTGTTCTCAACTGCACGAGCCAAGGCGGCGGTCGATTCGATAGCGCTTGTGCGCTTTTCATCATCTTCGGCGGCCATTGTCGAAGAATAAGGCAGCGCCATTCCCATAGCTTCGATCGCGGCGGACATCGTGTTGGCCGTGTACATTCCGCCGCACGAACCTGCGCCGGGACATGCGTTGCGTTCGACTTCGGCCAACTGACATTCATTTATCTTCCCGGCCGCAAATTCGCCGACTGCTTCAAATGCCGATACAATGGTCAGGTCACGTCCGTCAAGATGCCCGGCCTTGATCGTGCCGCCGTAAACAAAGATCGACGGAATATTCAGCCGTGCAATTGCGATCATCGCGCCGGGCATATTTTTATCGCAGCCGCCGATGGCGACGAGGCCGTCCATCTGCTGGCCCTGGCAAACGGTCTCGATCGAATCGGCGATGACCTCGCGCGAGATGAGCGAATATTTCATCCCCGGCGTGCCCATGCTTATTCCGTCGCTGATGGTGATGGTACCGAAGACCTGCGGCATCAGGTTCTGTTGTTTTGCCGTTTCGATACAGGCGTCGGCGAGTTTGCCGAGACCGACATTGCACGGCGTGATAGTGCTGTATCCGTTCGCCACGCCGATGATCGGCTTGTCGAAATCGGCGTCGGTAAATCCGACGGCGCGGAGCATTGCACGGTTGGGGGCGCGTTCAACGCCGGCGGTGGTCGATCTGCTGCGGTTGTTGTTTGGCATTGGTGAAAATTGAGGCCTCCGCCCTTACTGACGTGCGCGCTTTTTGCAGAGACGCGCGTATTAAGCCCTTACTAACGAGACTGTGTCATAACCCAAAAAAAGCTGCGGAGCAGCGGAATATATGTAGCCCCACGTGAAGCGACGCGAAACGTGGGGTTGGTCGAGCCTAAATCTCAAAGCCTCTCTGTCGCCCACTACGTGGGCTTAGGGTCTCGTTCTCATCCTAACCACGGGTTCCGCTTTGCTCCACCCGTGGCTACCTCTCTCCCACTGCTCCGCAGTTTAAGACAGTTTTGACACGGCCTCTATCGTGCGGGCTTCTGCAGCGACGTGTGCGTTATGCCCTTACTTCGTGCGGGCCTCTGCAAGCGCGTGTTATGCCCTTACTTCGTGCGGGCTTCTGCTGCGTGCGGGCTTCTGCAAAGGGCTGCTGATCAGGCAAAAAGTGATCGCCGTTTTTCGTAGGCTTCCCGCACTATGTGCACGTCTTCTAAAAACTTTGGCAGTTCCTCCATTCGCAGGGCCTGCGGGCCGTCCACCAGGGCACAGGTCGGGTCGGGGTGAAAATCGACAAGGATCATATTTGCACCGGCGATCACGCCCTGGGCGGTGACCTGCATTACATCAAGAATGTTGTCCGGGCTGCGGGAACGCGAGCCGACCGAATGCGACGGATCGACACAGACGGGCATGCGCGTCAGGCGTTTGACGACCGGCACGTGGGCAAAATCGACCATGTTGCGATGCGGGTCGCCGATATTGGTCTTCATACCGCGAAGGCCGAAAACGACCTTTTGATTGCCCTCGCTTGCCAGATATTCCGCCGCGTGGAGCGATTCGTCCAATGTGATCCCAAAGCCGCGTTTTAGCAGCACGGGAAATTCCTGCTGCCGGCCGACGCTTTTCAATAGTTCAAAATTCTGGGTGTTGCGCGTTCCGATCTGCAGCATAACGCCGGTCGGGCGTCCGGTTTGATCGAGCGCATTGTTTATTTCATCAACGTGCGATTCGTGCGTTACCTCCATTGCGATAACGCGGATGCCGTACTTCCCCGCAAGTTCAAAAACATACTGCAGGCAGGTCTTGCCGTGGCCCTGAAACGAATAGGCGCTGGTGCGCGGTTTGTATGCGCCCATGCGTGTACAAACCTGGCCGTAGCCTTGAAGAGCTTTCATCATCGCTTCGACGCTGGCGGTCGAATCGACCGCGCACAGGCCGGCGAAGACGTTCAGATTGTCCTGGCTGAAATCGACGCCGTTGTATGTAAAGCCGTTCGAACGCGTGTCCTCTTTATGGCGGCCGAGCACCTTGTACTGCTCAGAAATGCGCACGGCGCTGTCCACCGCCTGGAACGACCGCATCTCATCCAGCGAAAGAGCCGATGTGCTGCCGATCAAATATATCTCGGTCAACGTCTGCTCGGCGCCCTGCACGTTGTGGATGCGGTATTCGATGTTGGTCAGATTTTGCAAATGGCCCTCAAGACGCTTGTACTCGCGCGATTCGAGGCTGATGTTTGGTTTAAGGATAAGGATCATAAATTGGAACGCGGACATCCTGTCCGCAATGAGGGCAAAGCCCGAACGATGCCCGACGCATCGACACTCCTGACAAAACACGGCATCGCGGCGGACAAAAGTGTCCGCATTCTCTTCACAGCCGCACGGTCGGATATCTGCCCAAATATCTTACATCGGCGGCGTGTTCGCGAACATCATCAAGGGCGCCTTTCAACTCACTTTCGCTCGCGGGCGGACGCACATCAAGATAAAAGTGGAATTCCGACGGAGAATCCTGAATTGGCCGGCTTTCTATTTTCAAAAGGTCAATATTCCGTCGAACAAATGCCCGCAGAGCGTTGTGCAGCGAGCCGGGTTGATGCCGCAGCGTCAGTACCATCGAGATCTTGTCGCCGCGGTTCGTGTCGTTCGCCTTTGGTGAAAGCAGGGCAAATCGCGTGTAATTTTCCGCGTGGTCCTCGATATGCTCGCGCAAGATCTTGCCGCCGTACAGTTCGGCCGTCCGCCGCGAACCTATTCCGGCGCGCGTCACGTCGCCGCTCGTCACGGCGCGTTTGACGCTGCCGGCGGTATCGTTGCCCGCGATCCGCTTTAAATAAGGATGAGCGGCAAAGAAACGTTCGCACTGGCCAAGTGCCGCCGGGTGCGATTCGACCGTTTCGATCGTTTCAAATTCCGCCTCGCTGCACGCCACAAGAAAATGTGCGACCGGCAAAACTATTTCGGCAACGATGTTCAGATCGCTTTTTAACAGCAGGTCATAGCAGCGGTGCACGGAACCGACAAGCGTATTCTCAAGCGGCGTCAGAATGTAGTCCGCGTCGCCGCGATCGATCGCCTGAAAAAGATCTTCGAAAGTCGGGAACGAAACGGGTTCGCAATCTTCGCCGAGAATTCCGAGAACGGCCTCGTGGCTAAACGTTCCCCGTTCGCCTAAGAACGCCACGCGTGAACGCTCTGCCATCAGGCCGTCGTGGGCGTGATTATCTGATCCATCGGACGGTTTGTGATAGGTGCGCTGCTGCAGATGAAGCGATTCGTCGATGATGCGTTGGAAAATATTCTCGATGCCGGCTTCGTCGAACGGGCCGGGATTTTCGGCCTTCAATCGGGCAAGGACCTCGCGCTCACGCTTTGGGTCACAGAGCGAAGCGTCCAGATCGGATTTCGCCGCTCCAACACGCAGGGCGATCGAGGCGCGACGGTTCAGCAGCCGCAGAAGCTCGCTGTCGATCTGATCTATCTCCGCCCGCGGGTTGTTTACGTTTCCGTCGCTCACGTTATCTAGCTCGTCCGGCAGTTTTCGGTCGCAGTTCTCTCAAATCCAAAATCCAAAATCCAAAATCCAAAATCCAAAATCCAAAATCCGAGGGGCACACTCCCTACCGGTCGTGTTTCTGCATTTAGCAAATCCAAAATCGGAAATCCAAAATCCAAAATCCAAAATCCCACATCCGACAAGGCACACTCCCTACCGGTCGTGTCTCTGCCTAGACGGCCCAGAGGAATTGTTCCGGGTTGTCGTGCAGCGGTTTGTCCTGGCCGGTGCGCCAATCGTGGCGGATGGTCGAGCAGATATCTATTGCGACCGTGTCCTCGATCACCTCCGACGAATGTTCGACACCGGCCGGAATACACAGCACCTGGTTTGCCTCGAGTATCACATCGCCATCCGGCAAATGAAACATCCATGCACCCGTAAGCACGTAGATCATCTCTTCCGTATCGTGCGAATGCGATTGCGTCACGGCGCCTTTTTGCACTTCGAGACGCCCAACGGCAAGCGTATCGCCATAAACCGCTTTGCGGTGATAGGACGAATTGACCTCATCAGTCTCCAATTGGTTGAGATCGTAGAATTTCATATTTCCTCTTGTTCGCGGTTCGAACATTCTTTTCGTGAAACTTCGTGTCTTTCGTTCGTGGGTTTCGTGGTAATAAGGAACAACCTAACCACGAAACCCACGAAACGAAAAACCAAAACGCACGAATTAAGAGTCGCTCCTGCTAAACGGTCCTAATGCTATGCAACCAGCCTAATTCTTCGCGGCGTCCACTTTTCGGTCCTGTTCCAGCCACGGCATCATTGAACGCAGGCGTTTGCCGACGTCTTCGATCGGGTGGTCCTGGCCTTCGGCTTCGAGCCGTTTGAAATTCTCTTTGCCGCCGTCACATTCGCTCATCCATTCATCGGCAAATTCGCCGGATTGAATTTCGCCGAGGATCTTTTTCATTTCGGCTTTTGTCGCATCGGTAATGATGCGGCCGCCGCGCGTCAGGTCGCCGAACTCGGCGGTGTTCGAAACAGAGTATCGCATATTACTGATGCCGCCTTCATATAAAAGATCGACGATCAGCTTCATTTCGTGCAGGCATTCGAAATATGCCATTTCGGGCGAGTAGCCGGCCTCGGTCAGCGTTTCGTAGCCGGCCTGGATCAAGGCGGTCAATCCGCCGCAAAGCACGGCCTGTTCGCCGAAAAGATCTGTCTCTGTTTCTTCCTTAAAATTTGTCTCGATGACACCGGCCTTCCCGCCGCCGATGGCAGAGGCATATGACAGGCCGACCTCGCGTGTGTCACCCGCAACATCCTTGTACACCGCCAGCAGGCACGGCACGCCGCGGCCGCGTGTGTACTCGCTGCGGACAAGATGGCCGGGGCCTTTTGGCGCGACCATAAAAATATTTACATCATCGCGCGGAACGATCTTTTTAAAATGGATAGAAAAACCGTGAGCGAACGCGAGATATTTCCCTGCCGAAAGATTCGGCTCGATCTCGTTTCGATAGACCGCCGGTGCGAGCTCGTCCGGGACGAGTATCATAATGACATCGGCCATCTTCACGGCGTCGCCGGTGAACATTACCTCAAGCCCCGCGTCCTCTGCCTTTTTCCACGACTTGCTTTCCTGCGGCAAGCCTACGATAACGTCCACGCCCGATTCCTTTAGATTGTTGGCATGAGCGTGCCCCTGCGAACCGTAGCCGATAACCGCTACACGTTTTGATCTGATGATCTCGATATTTGCGTCTGCGTCGTAAAAGACTTTCATTGTTCTCTTTCTCTTCTTTTGATCTCCTTTGCGATCTTCACGATCTCTGCGTGAAAACGAATTTGATCTCACGCAAAGCTCGCGAAGATCGCAAAGTAAGAACTAAGCCGTCTGCTGAAGTGCCGAGGCTTTATCCGCCATAAGCGTATTTATCGCCACGTAACCGGTCCGCACGACCTCATTCATTCCGAACGAT
>JADLDC010000277.1 GCA_020846885.1 Acidobacteriota bacterium
ACGAGTACACCGTCGCCGACAAGCACTCCGTCACCGACAAGCACGCCGTCGCCAACGAGAACGCCGTACGAAAGCATCACCGTGCCCGAACCTAACGCTCCGCCGTTGCTTAGCATTACATTACGGGTCAGGGTAAGGCCGGTCGAGTAATACGTCGAAGTATTCAGCGAAACGGTCGAACCACTGACGGTAAGGCCGCAGTTCGGAATGTATTCCCGTTTGTAAACAAGCTGGAATTGCGAGATCAGGTTCTGGCCCGTCAGGAACGATGCATTGCCGAACGTCAATTGCGACCAGGTGAACGTGTTGCCGCCGATCGTCGTCGTCGGTGTTGGGGCTACCCAACCGGCCGGGACCATCGAAGCTCCTTTCGTCAGTGTCTGGAAATCAACATCGGTGCGAAGCGATCGTGCAACTCGAACAGCTCCTTCGAGATTGAGTTCACCGGCACCCTGCTCGTACATATCGGCGCCCGCGATCGGCCTTGCTGTGTACTGCAGGATCATCTTGACCATGTTCGGCGTCAGGTTCGGGTTGACCTGAAGCAGAAGAGCAGCTGCACCGGCAACCACCGGGGCCGACATCGACGTGCCGCTCATATACATCATCTTGTCGCCGGCCGGCGTAAGAGCGTCATCGAGAAGATTCAGCGTCGGGCTGAGTATCGACATTTCGTTGCCCGGTGCCTTGGCCGAGATGACCTTGTTTCCCGGAGCAACGATGTCCGGCTTGATCAGGTTGTCATAGACCTTGACGCCGGATGCTGTCGTATAGGAACTGCGAGTCGGTCCGCGTGAGCTGAACGAAGCGATCGAATCATCCGCCATCGACGTGGTGCCGTAGCTGTTGCTCGCTCCGACGGTTATAACATACGGGCTGTTGCCCGGCGAGTGGATGCGTCCGTAAACTTCCTGGCCGTTGCTTGCTTTACCAAGGTTGCCCGCCGCGGCGATGACAACGATGCCGGCATTGGCCAATTCCTTGACCTTCAAACAGACTGGATCGTTCGTGTATGTGTCGATCGCGTCCGAACCGAGGCTGAGGTTAACAACGCGGATGTTGTATGCCGCGCGGTTCTGAAGGACCCAGTTCAAACCGTTGAGCAGCCAAGACATCTGGCCCTGTCCCTGATCGTTGAGGACCTTTACGCTGATGATGTTCGCGCCTGAAGCAACGCCCTTGTACGCTCCGTTGTTCGTGGACGAACTTCCTGCCGCCAAACCAGCGACGTGGGTGCCGTGGCCGTAGTTATCCGAGGTCGCCGTCAGTGTAGATGTCGTGAAATTTACATTCGCGACGATGCGCGAATTGCTGCCGTTCTTGAAACCGTTGTGCGAAGAATAAATGCCCGAATCGAGCACCGCAACTCCAACGCCGCTGCCGTCCAGCGTATAAGCGGCACGTGCACCGCTTGCGGGCTGCGACCGCATAAGGTTCAAGCCGGTCGCGTCTTCGATATGGCCGGTCACGCGCGTCGAACGGTTGGGGGAAACGTAGTTGATCATCCCGCTCGTTGAAAGTTCCTGAACGGTCGAGAGCGGCAGGTTGACGACCAGCGTGTCGTCCTTGCCGATGCGATCAAGTATCTTCGCCTGGCCGTTTGCCAGGAGCGAGCGCATCGCGTTGCTATCGGCATCTTTTGCCTGAAGGATCACGTCAACGCGGCTTGAGCCGGAAGGATCATTCCTAAGCATCTCGCGCAGATCCTGCGAAACGTTGTCGCCGCGATATCCATTCGAATTGCTCACAACGGATGCGTCTGAGGACTGTGCAAAGCCGTCTGTAACGATGATCCCGTCAAAGAGGGCAGCAACTTCCGGCCGCGTCTTGATCTTGGCGTCGTAAGCTGCTTTCGAGCTTCCGCCGATGATCCGCAGTTTGCCGTTCGCAACGTTTTCGAGCAGTTTCTGCCCGCCTTTTCCGGCATCGAGAACATTCGTCAGTTCATTGACGAACAAAATGGTGTGGGCATTCGAGGTGAGTACCTTATCCAGCACCGATTCGATCTTGGCGGAAGCATCCGCCGCCGTCTTGGCGTTGGAGAAAAGGTTCGCTGTCTCGAGTTTCAGAATAGAGACACCGGCCAGGCTCTCATCAACGCTGCCATTCGCAATGCGGATCGCAAGCTGTTCAACGATAAAGTCCTGATTCTCGCCTTTCTCGTCAACAATGACCGGCTGTCGCTTTCCGTTTCCGGCTAACACCTTTATGAGGCGAAGCGTATCGCCTTCAAGGTTTAGGTTCTCACGCAGTCTTCCGTCACGGCCAAGCTGCGTCAGATCGGTGGTAAAGCTAGAAACAGCCGATGAGGCGGACGAGGGGACGCTTCGGTAGGAGGCGATCACACCGGCGGCGGCCATATTCGTCAAGATCAACGAATAGAGCACCCCGAGGGAGATCGCCCTTCGTAACATAGGGAGGATTTTGTTTATGTGTCTCATTTCCCAGGCTCCTTAATAAATAGAAACAACACGGCATAAGCCGTCGCTCCCTATTATCAAAGACCGTGCCATTCGCTAAGTATTACTAATAAAGGGGTTGAGGATTTCGCTTATCGGGTTTGGCAGACTGAAAGGGTCAGATTGACCGAATCATTCGGTCATGCTGACGAATGACGGTCATTCGATCGCACGAAAAATGAAAAAGAGGCCTTAGGCAGCCTGGCTGTTGGCGATAAGCGTAGGATAATTGCCCGACCAGCAGGCGTTGCAGGCGGAGGCCGGATCGATGCCAATGGCTTCGAGCATTCCTTCGAGGGATAGATAACCTAGTGAGTCAGCGCCAATGTAAGCACAGACCTCTTCGGTGGACATGCGGGCGGCGATCAGGTCCTGGCGGTGCGGCGTATCGACGCCGTAGTAGCAAGAGTGAGTTGTCGGCGGGCATGAAATGCGCAAGTGGACCTCTTTGGCTCCGGCTTCGCGGACCATTTCGACAAGTTTCTTTGAGGTGGTCCCGCGTACTATCGAGTCATCCACAAGAACAACCCGCTGACCGTCGATCAGGTCCTTTATCGGGTTCAGCTTTAGGCGCACGCCAAAAGAGCGGATGGACTGTGTCGGTTCGATAAACGTACGGCCGACGTAATGATTGCGGATTATCGCCTGGCGGTAATTTATTCCGGATTCCTTCGCGTATCCGATCGCGGCGGCAACACCAGAATCAGGCACCGGCACGATAAGATCGGCCTCGGCCGGCTGTTCGATGGCAAGCTGCTTTCCCATCTTGTGTCGCGATTCGTTCACTGAGCGTCCAAAGATTATCGAATCGGGCCGTGAGAAATAAACATGCTCGAAGGTGCAGACCGCCTTTTGCTTCTCCTCGAATGGATGCCGGGATTCGATTCCGTTCCTATTGATGATGAGCATTTCGCCTGGTTCGATCTCGCGAACGTATTTGGCGTCGATCAGGTCGAAGGCGCAGGTTTCAGACGCAACACACCACGCATCACCCAGCTTACCCAAACTAAGCGGGCGAAACCCACGCGGATCGCGCACGGCAACCAGGCAGTCTGGCGTCAGGAAGAGGAGAGAAAATGCACCCTCGGTATCCTTTAGCACTTTCTCAATGGCCCCGATCACACTGTTTGCCTTTGTCCGGGCAATGCTGTGCAGGATAGTTTCGGTATCGGACGTGGATGAAAAGATAGCACCATCCTTTTCGAGCTCCCGCCGCCGCGCCGCGGCAAAAGGCAGATTCCCGTTGTGGCAAACCGCAATATCGCCATGCTGGCACGTGACCGAGAACGGCTGAACTTCTTTGATCGTGTTCCGCCCGCTGGTCGAATAACGCGTATGCCCGATCGCAGCCGTACCGACAAGCCGTTTGAGCACATCCTCATTCAGCACATCGGCGACCAGTCCCTGCGAACGGAATTGGTGCAGGTCGCGGCCGTCGCTGGAAACTATCCCGCATGCCTCCTGCCCGCGATGCTGCTGCGCGAACAGGCCAAGTTGGGTAAGAGTTGAAGCCTCGTGATGGCCGAAAATGCCAAAGACTCCGCACTCTTCCTTAAATTTATCCAGAACAAGGTCCATCTTTTATTATTCTAACCACACCGGACACTGAGAGCACGGAGGCATTAGCGATTTTCACCGACGGTTCAGCGTTCCCTTTGGTTAGATTTCTTAACTTCCCAAAAGTTTGCGTTCTAATTCGTGCGCTTCCCTAAGATCGTCTTCGGTATTTATGTTGCTGAAATACGATGCGTTCGGCGGCAGCCCAGGCGAACTGTACTCTGCCGGACTCACGGTCCGCGCCTCCAAGCGTTCGACAATGCTTTGCATCGACGGTGCCGGACGCGGCCGGACGATCATCTCTTCGACGATCGGCCTTGCCGCCGCCACACGATAAAAACCACACAGCGGTTGTAGGCGGCCGTCGGGCTGTTCGGGAACGACAGCGCCAATATCGCCAGGCTCGCCGTGTGTATAGGCAGCCAGCCGGCGGATAACTTCAGCCGTCACAAAAGGCAGGTCGCACGCAAGAATAAAGGCCCACTCAGCCGAGGTATTCGTCAACGCCGCGTGGAGCCCGCCTACCGGCCCGCGTCCTTCGATAGTATCGAAGATAAATGGTGCCGAAAGCCGCTCTGCCTCAATGGCAAACGCGATCCTGCTGCCGGCAACAAACGTGATCTTTTCCGCGATGCCAGAATCTTGAACAGCCGCTAACGCCCGCTCCGCAAGCGTCTTGCCGCCAAGCTGCTCCAACGCCTTATCGCGCCCCAGCCTGGCCGATCGCCCGCCGACCAAAATAAAAGCTTCAATGCTCAATAGTTGAATCTTAGCAAACGACGTGGTCAAACCACAGAGGCACGGAGACACAGAGCAAATCTCAATTCTTCTCTGCGTCTCCGCGTCTCTGCGTTAAAATTCACCCCGCCGGAATGATGCGTCCACGGCATTCGCCCAATCCGATCCGGCGAAAGCCTTCGCGTTCGCAGAAGCCTTTCATTATTATCTCGTCGCCGTCTTCGAGAAATCGCCGCTGTTCGCCCGACGGCAGATCGATCGGCTCGGTGCCGCGCCATGTGCGTTCGAGCAGGCAGCCGCGTTCGTCTTTTTCCTTGCCGCTGACGGTGCCGGTCGCCATCAGGTCGCCGGTTTGCAGGTTGCAGCCGTTCGATGCGTGGTGCGTCAGCATTTGGCCGATCGTCCAATAGAGATCTTTCGTATTCGAGCGGCTCAAGCGGTGCGGTTCGATCTTCTCGTTTCGCATCTTTTCGGTCTGGATATAAACCTCAAGGTTGATATCGAGGCCGCCGAACTTTTGGTTTTGCGGATCATTCAGATAATCGAGCGGCTGCGGATCATCCGGATCGCGTTCAAATGCCGGTGTTCTGAATGGTGCGAGAGCCTCCATCGTAACGACATACGGCGAGATCGTCGTCGCAAAATTCTTCGCCAAAAACGGCCCCAGCGGCTGGTACTCCCAAGCCTGAATATCGCGTGCCGACCAGTCGTTCACAAGGCAAACGCCAAAAATATGCTCCTCAGCCTCGCCTATCGGTATCGGCGTTCCAAGTTCATTTCCCTGCCCGACAAAAAAGCCTAGCTCCATCTCGTAATCCAAATTCTTCGCCGGAATAAACACCGGCGGCTTCTCCGCATCGCTCCGATTCTGCCCATACGGGCGCTTAATATCCGTACCCGAAATAACGATCGACGAAGCCCGCCCATGATACCCGATCGGCACGTACTTGTAATTCGGCATCAAAGGATTGTCCGGCCGAAACATAGAACCGACATTCGTGGCGTGATAGATCGAGCAGTAGAAATCGGTGTAGTCGCCGATCAATGTAGGCAGCTTGAACGTTACATCCGCTAACGGAATAAGGTTTGGGCGAACCGCCGTGATTATCTCGTTGTCTGCACCTTCTCGTAACAAATATATAAGTCCATCGCGCAGCTTGATGCGGTTTGCGCACAGCATCCCCGCAAGGTAATTCAGCGACGCAAAATGTAAATACGGTTCATAGGACACACGATCTGCCCCAGGAAAAAATTCATCTAGAAGACCCAGTTTTATTATCTGTTCAACATCAATCAGGGAATCACCGATAACCGCTCCAATTGACTCTCTCGGTCGTTCCACATTGTTTCTAAAAAACATGCAAAACGGCAAATTCTGTATCGGAAAATCCGTATTCGGGTCATTAGCCGATTCGACCCAGCTTCGCAAATTCGGATCATGGGTTTCATTTATCATAAGGCAGAAACACGACCGGTAGGGAGTGTGCCCCTCGGTCATCTACAAAAATAAGGCGGAAACACGACCGGTAGGGAGTGTGCCCCTCGGTCATCTACAAAAATAAGGCAGAAACACGACCGGTAGGGAGTGTGCCTCTCGGTCATCTACAAAAATAAGGCAGAAACACGACCGGTAGGGAGTGTGCCTCTCGGTCATCTACAAAAATAAGGCAGAAACACGACCGGTAGGGAGTGTGCCTCTCGGTCAT
>JADLDC010000278.1 GCA_020846885.1 Acidobacteriota bacterium
AATTAAAGACCGTTGCATCAGACGCCACTTTGCCGCTGATGATCTTCATCACATTGATGCGGCCGGCGAACGGGTCGGCGATGGTGCGGAAAACATAGGCCGAAAAAGGTTCGGTGTTGCTGTATTTTCGCGAAACGCGGTCGCCGGCCATTTCCGGATTGGTAAAGCCGTATTCGGCCTCATGCGTTGCCGGGTTGGGGCCGAATTCGACAATATGATCAAGCAGTATCTGCAGGCCGACAAGCGACAGCGAAGAGACAGCGTAAACCGGACACAGCTTGCTGTTGGCTATTGCCTTTGCAAGGTTCGGGTAAATATCTTCCTCCGGCAGCGTTCCGTCGGCAAAGTATTTTTCCATCAACGCGTCGTCCGATTCGGCAACTATCTCGATCAGCCGTTCGCGGGTGCGGTCAAAGATATCGCGGCCGGTTTCAGGTATCGGTATCTCTTTCGCTTTGCCGTGCTCGTCAAATTCATACGCCTTTTGATGAACGACATCGACCACTCCCTTAAAATCGGCTTCGCTGCCGATAGGCAAGGTGAAAGGCACGATAGACCGGGCAAAACTGGAGGTGGCCGTCTCGAGCGCATGGCCAAAATCGGCGTGCTCCTTGTCCATCTTGTTGATGACCATGAACCGCGGCAGCAGGAATTCGTTCGCGTATTGCCAGGTCTTTTCGGTCTGCACCTCAATGCCGTGAACGGCATCGACAACGACCAGGGCGCAATCCGCAACCCTAAGTGCCGGCCGCGCGTGCGAAACAAATGCCGCATATCCGGGCGTGTCGATCAAATTTATCTTGGTGTCGTTATATTCAAGGTGGGCAAAGTTATTGTTGAGCGAGATCTTTCGTTCTATCGAATCTTCTTCGTAATCGGTAACGGTGGTCCCTTCGTCCACCTTTCCCCAGCGATGTGACGTTCCGGCAACATGGAGCAAGGACGACACAAGCTGCGTTTTACCCGTGTCGCCGTGTCCAATGACAGCCAGATTCCTGATATTCTCAGTTTCAAAAGCTTTCATGCTCGGCAGGTTCTCCTTGTGGAAAGACTCAATTTCCCCTAAAGTCTCAAGTCCCGAAAAGGCCGCCTCGGGTCCTTGCGGCTGTGATGGTAGTTGGTAAGAATTTAATTTATACGACCTGCACCAGAATCGCAAGATAAGCCCGCAATTTGTCCGTTTCGCGGCCGCAAACACGACCGGTAGGGAGTGTGCCCTGTCAGATTTTGGATTTTGGATTTCCGATTTTGGATTTATTAAACGCAGAGGCAGAAACACGACCGGTAGGGAGTGTGCCCCGTCGGGCAGAAACGACCACCAAATCCTCAACGCAGAGACGCAGAGACGCTGAGGCAGAAACACGACCGGTAGGGAGTGTGCCCCGTCGGGCAGAAACGACCACCAAATCCTCAACGCAGAGACGCTGAAGAAACACGACCGGTAGGGAGTGTGCCCCGTCGGATCTTCGATCTTGGATCTCCGATTTTGGATTTGCCCTTTACCTACAAACCTTCCTCCACCTGACAGCCTTCGGTGTCATTTTCTCCTATCGCCTGCTTACGGCTTTCCTCTGTCTCCGGTGCATTGCCAAAGTCTGTTTGCAACTTGATATCATTTTGCAAACCTTCGAACGAGATCAACTCCGAATTGATCCGGCGAATAGACCACGACACCATGAGCAGACGCGCAATATATGCTGACGCAAGCGCGACCGGTGCTACTATCCAGTATTTCGAAAGAAACCACCAAGAAATCCCGGAAGCCAGTGCACAAATGGCGAGCAATAGGGAAGCGTAGCCAAGTATTTGCTTACGTTCTGCCTTCTTTATCTGAAGCTCGATCTTAATTCCCGCGATCTCAGAATTAAGCGCCCCGAATTCCGATTGGATCATGTGCGACTCACATTCGGCGTTCATCAATATGGGTTGATACTGAGCGAAGAATCTTCAAACCGAAGACAAATCGGAGAGCACTCAGAATAATTAGCCCCACGTACCAGCCCAGAATTTCGTTAACCCCCGAATATCAACCTCCTGCATTTGCTCCTCGCCTTGTCTAGTTGAGAATTGATTTGTGAGGCAAGTGCATCCGCACGATCTGCGTCGCCCTTGAAGGAAGGCACCTGTCCTAGAAGAAAGCCTGCGATTCCGCCTCTGATAGCTGCACGGAGAAGCAATTTACTATTCTTTAGCGCTCCAAAGGCCGCTTCAAGTAGGCCCTGAAATGTACTTACCCCGGCTCCAAACCCAAAATGATCCTGGAGTCCGTCGGCGAGAAATTTCCACATGGCTCCTTGAATCAAGGGGCTATTCAGAATCCGCCTTGTCTCACCTTCGACACAATCATTGTACATTTTCTGTCTAGCGTCGTCCCTTTCCTTTCGGTACCGTGCCATTTCGTCATTGGTGATCACCCCTGGGCTTCCCCTGCCATCAAAATCGGAGGCCTGAGCTGACGGCATGTTCGTGGAATCAAAGCCCGATGACGACATAAAGGCTATTGTTGAGCCTTCGGAAGGAACGAATAGTT
Source organism: Acidobacteriota bacterium (assembly GCA_020846885.1). Classification (GTDB taxonomy): domain Bacteria; phylum Acidobacteriota; class Blastocatellia; order Pyrinomonadales; family Pyrinomonadaceae; genus OLB17. The sequence continues at coordinate 2,531 of JADLDC010000278.1, forward strand.
GAAACGACGTCGTCACATTTCCATCGCTATCGACTTCGTAGAAAATGTCAAACGCGACATTTTGTAAGGCCTGCTCTATCATGTACATCATGCCCGCAAGCCCGGCATTGAATATGCCATATCCTTGGATGGCCGGACCATAATGTGTGTCAGGCCCGGCCAGGAAGAGGCCGCTTGGGTCGACGAAGTTTGTTGGTTGATTCTGGACGTAGCTGTACCGGTTGAAGCTCTGCGGGTCGCCGAGGTTCATGGAGCCTTTGTAGGGATCGGGGGAAGTCCATCTTCCGGCGGAAGATTCATTCTTCCTGAACCATGTGTGATCGAGGCCCGTTGCGTCGTCGCGTTCGGTTAGGCCGTAGCCTTGGCGGGTGACGGCGTCGCGGTTATAGCCTTGGTCGATAGAACGCTGCCCGGTTCCATACCCAACCTCTCCGCCGAAAGCCTGATGGTCGGTTCGCGCGACGACAAACCCGTTCGCGTTCGTCACCGTCCGCACGCTGCCTTGCCAATCTTGCTGCACATACTTCACCCCGCCAACGCCATCGGACATTTCGCCGTATTCGGCGACAAGCTTGCCCATTGCGTCATAGACCATGTACCGCCAGATGTTGTCTATCTTTGTTGCCACTCTGTTCCCGCCAGCATCATACACCGTCCATGCATCGGGAAGCCCGCTCCGCGTCGCCTTGATCTGCCGGCCGTTTGCGTCATACGCAAAACTCATCGAACGGAATTTATTATCGCTGACGACTTGCCCGGCGGCGTCGTAGGTTGTGTTTGACGTGAACCTATTTGTTGCCTTCGAAATGTCCGAATCTTCTATCGCCGTATTATCCCCGCGATACTCCGCCGATTCCTTCAATCTGCAGATGTAATCGCGCCAGAACTTTTGAAGAAATGGGGACACTACGCGTTCAAGGAATCGTACATGAGCATTTTATGTGCCGTTCGAACATTTTCATAGTTTTGCAATAACATGTGAACATGCCCCAGTATTTCTTCCGCCTGTGCATTGTTCAACTCCGAACCTCTGCTATCCAATACTTTCGCACGCAATTCTAGGTACAACGGTTCTCCATTTTGGATCGTCTGAACGACGTAGAAGGCCATCATTGTGGATTCTTCCAATTCGTAACCGCGGTCCTTAAATAAGGTAGCAAGTATCAGCTCTGCAGTTTTCCATTCGTCTAACGACAATTCCCTCATATTCTTCCTCCGGCTACTATCTTAGAAAACTGGAATACGTCGTGGCCCCGGAATCGGAAAAAGTGATGGATATTTTTTATACCACTCTTCAACTTGTTTTTTTGTCGGCGGTGGCCCAAGACTGGGGAGAGCATCCCAGATCCTCCTGCTAAGGGATTTTTTTCCAGCCTCTTTAATGTCATTTGGAACGTCGGCGAACGCTGGGACAGGCGGCGGTGGACCTTGGTCGCTACAGTTCATTAAGTATTCCATTGACTCTGACCGAACAAGATCAACATGCTTCTGGTAGTCAGTTAGCTGACCTGTCATAAAGTTACCAAATGGATGAACCCATTTGTAAAAATCGTTTCCATAATTCTTTAAATGGCGCTCCGCTTCCTGTACATGTGATTGGATTGATTTCTTCAGGGCGCGACATCTACCTTCGTGATTGTCCTGACCACGTTTCGGAGTAATCGTGTCGTAGGTTGCCCCACCAACCCCGAAGTCCTCAGGGTAATTGGTTTGACTAGTGCTGGGTCCATTGCCAATGTTAAAAAGCGAACAGACTAAGTATTTTCTTGGAGCCGTGTAGCTGACGAGTTTACCGTCCTCGTCATATTGAGATACAGCCGATTCATACTCCCATCGGCAAGATTGGATTAATAAGCCGCTTGGATCAACGAAATTCGTCGGGTCATTGCCAACATACGAGTAGCGGTTAAAGCTCTGTGGATCGCCAAGGCTCATGGAGCCATTGTACGGATCAGGCGATGTCCATCTCCCAGCCAGGTTTTCGTTTTTGCGGAACCACGTGTGGTCTTGCCCACTAGCTTCGTCGCGTTCGGTGAGGCCATATCCTTGCCGTGTGGCCGGGTCCTGGTTGTAGCCTTTATCTATCGTCCTCTGCCCAACTCCGTAGCCGACATCGCCGCCGAACGCCTGGTGGTCAGTTCTCGCCACCGCGAAACCGTTTGCATTGGTAACGGTTCTGACGCTGCCTTGCCAATCTTGCTGCACGTATTTCACACCGCCCAAGCCATCCGCGGTTTGGCCATACTCAGCGATGAGTTTTCCCATCGCGTCATAGACCATGTACTGCCAGATGTTATTGATCTTAGTCGCCACGCGATTCCCCAGAGCATCATACACCGTCCAGGCATCGGGGACGCCTGATCTTGTCGCCTTGATCTGCCGGCCGTTTGCGTCGTAGGCGAAATTCATCGAACGGAATTTATTATCGCTGACGACTTGCCCGGCGTCGTCGTAGGTTGTGTTTGACGTGAACCTATTTGTTGCCTTCGAAATGTCCGAATCTTCTATCGCCGTATAAGCAATCGGATTCTGCTGACCTGCTGTCGGATTGCTCGCCGCCTTGCGATACAAATTCCCAAACCGGTCAAAGTCAAACACCTGCTTATACGTCAACGCACCATTGTCCCCGCGATACTCCGCTGACTCTTTTAACCGGCCAACGTGATCATACTTGAACTTCTGCGTCGCCTGCTTGCTCGCACCGATAAACGATTCGATCGTCCCCAACTGCCCATTGTTCTGCGACGTCTGCAAAACGCCACTCCCATCAACCTGCCCGTACCCGTAAACGTACTTCTGCAAAACATCCGAGCCTTTCTTCAACTCCTGTTCCTTCATCTGAAAGCGGTCGTTATAGAGATAGGTCTCGCTCGTCCCGTTGCCCAAATTTATCTGTGACAACAGCCCGCGGGCATCGACCATAACGCCGCTCAGGTACGTCCGCTGCGAATCCGCAACCGCCGAAAGCCTTCCAAAGTCGTCCACCGCCATATTGACGATCTTCCCCGACGGATACTTCTCACTCACCAACTGCCCGGCCAGATTGTACCCGTACTCAAGCTGGTAACTCTGATTCCCGATCGACTGCACATGCTTCACCGCCTGCCCTAATTTATCATAGTCGTAATTCTGCACAGTCTCCGGCGTCCCATACGCCGCATTCGCCGCCGTTTGCACCCTCGTCAACCGCCCGATGTTATTGAATCCACCCACGTCCTCATGTGCACTCGGCGTTCAGCGTCACACAATAGCTCCGGTTCCGACAGTGTCTTATAACTGAGATTTATCAAGGGTGAAATCTGAGACCAACTACCACCGTGGGCCGCGTCGGGCGAGAATTTCGTTCACGTATCTCTCCCATTCGGGATAAGTAGAAAACTCATCCATGGATGCCCCATCGGACACCGTGATTCTAAAAACAGCCTTTTGCTTCTCGTAGCAGGTATCAGGACAATTTGCATCCGCGGATATTAGCATGCCAACTATACTTCCGCCCTCAAGTTTCCCATCAAATTGGAGCGTGTCTCTAGACCATACCCACAGCCCAGACTTTTCGTCATACGTCTTGCCCATGGATAACCTTGCGTTAAACGAAAGTTGCTTTGTTTCCTGATCGAGATGAAGATCATTGAGTCTTCCAGTAGGCAGATCGCCCGAGATGGCGAGAGGCGAGCCGGAAATCAATCCAAGGAGGTTGTCATTATGTTTCCAAAGCTTGATGCGAAAACCGCTCGAATGCGTTCCGTCCGACTTAGTGTTGGAATAGACCCCAACCAATTTCACCGCCGGCTCGGAAATGTGCGGAGTGGAATTGACCGCGAGATCAGGAGTTCCAGCCGAACGAACTAGCTTGTCCCCGGACGATACACTCTCCTGCAAACAACCAGTTGCTCCTAGTACAGCAACCAAGGCCAAAAATCTAATTGTCATCTAGACCTCCTTCGTCAGCATGTTCTAATAATTGAAATGGTGTCCTCCACCTGCATGAACTGCTCCCCGCGTAAGACCACAACTCCCAGCAGACCGGTTTATTGAGGCGTTGCCGACCCCTCGGATGCTAACGTCAAACGCTCTACCTGACGAATGGTTACTTGTACTTGCCGGTCTCTCCGTCATTCCATGACGCTGTGACTCCGACTGGACCCAACTGCGAAGCGCTTGACATTCCTTATCCGTATTGCTTCTCAATTTCTGCCAGGTGTCCCAAACGTTCCGTAAGTGATCTTGATATGCCTGTGGGCGATATCCTGAATTCACCGTCGCACTCCCGCCTTTGGCTCTGATCGCATTCTGGAGACAATTTAGAGCTCGACTCGTGTCCGGAGAAAGATTTCCTATATCGATTTCGTTTCCTGATCCGCTTTCGAAACCTTGGGCTACCTTATCCGTTACAGGATTCAACCACGGAACCGCGCAGGGCTTTTTCTTCGGTTGTCCCTGATTTCCGCCGCTCCCACTACCTGCGGAGGGTTCAAGAGGACCGTTATCATCCTGAACCAACATCAGACCGCAAATGTCTCGGCCGGTGAGGGTCCATTCCTCGCCATTCCAACGAAGTTCCGGACGGCAACTCGACCAATCAATCGCCCAATAATTCAACCCGCTTGGGTCGACGAAGTTTGTTGGTTGATTCTGGACGTAGCTATACCGGTTGAAGCTCTGCGGGTCGCCGAGGTTCATTGAGCCTTTGTATGGGTCGGGGGAAGTCCATCTTCCGGCGGAGGATTCATTCTTGCGGAACCAGGTGTGATCTAAACCCGTCGCGTCGTCGCGTTCGGTTAGGCCGTAGCCTTGGCGGGTGGCGGCCTCGCGGTTGTAGCCTTGGTCGATAGAACGCTGCCCGGTTCCATACCCAACCTCACCACCAAAGGCCTGGTGGTCCGTGCGAGAGACAACAAACCCGTTCGCATTCGTCACCGTCCGCACGCTGCCTTGCCAATCCTGCTGGACATACTTCACCCCGCCAACACCGTCAGCCAACTGCCCATACTCCGCCACGCATTTCCCGAATGCATCATACACCACATACCGCCACACGTTGTTTATCTTCGTCGCCACACGAGTCCCCAGAGCATCATACACCGCCAAGAATCTCGATCTCCGCTCCGCGTCGCCCCCGTTCTTATTTTGAAAGCTTGACCTCGATCTCGTCATGCTTGCCGTTATAAAAGTAGATCAAGCATCGAAGGTTATTGTTTAATCGAACACAGGTCGAAGTATCCCTTCGATTCGGGCCGTCAGAAGCACTGTTCGATACCTTTGGCTCATCCCGTTCTTCTGGTGTCTCAACGTCATTCAGGCTCGTAAAGATATTTATATAAAGCAGGGCCGGATCAGCGAAGCGATTTGAAACGAGTCGCCCGAGGACAGCAACATTCTTCTTCGAGAAACTGCGCGGGTCCATTAGTGCTTCAACAAAACGCCGATCACTGTCACCTCTGCCTAATGACGGGTCAACTTCGTTGTGTACGATCACATACCTGAGAACGCTCTCCTTCGTTCCTACAGAGTGTTTACCGGCCTTTTGCGATATGGCCGTAGCTGAGGATACCGCCAGTACGACTAAAACCCATATCCCTCGAAATACCATGTGATTACTCATCTTTTACTCCTGTTTTTCATCGAATTGGAGCTTAAATTATCCAAATTGTAGCTTGAATTTTCCGAATTGTGACCTGAATTTGTCGAATTGTGGCTTGAATTATCTGTGAATTGCGTATTTTCGTGCTGATCTGCAGCGGAGAAAGTGGGACCTTGACCACGAAGCGCACGAAACAGGATCGGCCTTCGCGTATTCATTTCGTCAGTTTCGTGGTTAGTTCCCGCTTTCGCCGCCACGAACAAGACGAAACAGGATCGAAGTACACGAAGCAAGAGGACTTTGCGGAAAACACGTGCGGTATAGGCGGCGGCAAAACCTGATCCGGCGGCGAAAGGGCAAGAAGAAGGCAGCCGAATGCGCGTCGGAGCCTTTCGGCGCCCGCGCTTCTCGGTGTGACAAGGTACTTGACTCAGATCGAACCATCGCGGACCATGTGATGCGCAATCGGATCAAATCCATCGGGAAATTTGGTTCGTTCGTCATACTCCGCATCCTTCAGGTTTGCCGCTGTGAGGATAGCTTCACGTAAATCCGCACCTTGTAACCGAGACCGGGAGCCAATCTTGCTTACGCCCAAATCTGCCCCGCTTAGATCTGCCCCAGTAAGATCTGCCTGTTCCAAGTTTACTCCTAGCATAAATGCCCTATTGAGGTTAGCCCTGCGAAGCGAAGCTAAGAAGAACGAGGTCATATAAAGATTGGCCCCTGACAAATTTGCATCGTCCAAAATCGCGCCGCCAAAATATGCACCCTCGAGGATAGCACCCGAAAGATCAACGCCTTTCATCAAAGCGTCATCAAAAGCAGACAAACTTAAGTCCTGACCTGACAAGTTTTTCATGGAAAGGTCACACCCGGAAAAGTCATTCTTGGCATTAGAAGTCATAGCTCTTAACCCGAATTGTGTTTTCTCTTCCAAGCTTCGATCGTCCCCAACTGCCCATTGTTCTGCGACGTCTGCAAAACGCCATTCCCATCAACCTGACCGCGGCCCCGCGGGTCTCTAGAGCTTTTCAAGTCGCTTCGAATAATATCTCCGCACGAAGCCCTCCAGCAGTGAAAATCCAATCAGAATGCCGACCGTTGAGTAACTTGAGAAACCGTTCCGATCAAGCCAAAAGAACAGGCCGCCCCCTACCAGCAGATTGAGTGTCCCGTTCGCCAAATGAGCTGAGTTTAGCGCGAAGTTCTTGTCAAGGATCGATCTCATGCGCCCGAGCACGATCTTGAAAACACTCACCAGAATCAGAAAGGCTCCGAACCCGGTCGTTACAATGGTCAGAACCAATGCGATGTAGTAAATCAAATTTTCCAAGAGCTTTCTGATCTCCAGCTACTGAATCAGCGATCTCATCAGCGATCTCATAGCGAGCGGCGCGAAGTACGGTTGTATTCGGGCCGCGCAATATGTCGATTCTTGACCCGTGCGTTACAATATAGGCTCGGATATCCCGGCTTGCAATATTCTACGGGCAAAAAAGGTGGTAGTTTACGTCATCGAATATGGCGTGTTTTCTGTTGGCGGGAATTTGCGGGCGGGAGACGGGCGGGGCGGGTGATCTTTTGCAAGAGGCAACGATGAAAAAGTATATTGGATCGGTAAATGCGGTTTTGGGGGCTGGGGTGATCTCGGCGATGCTTGTTGGGGTGGTGCCGGTTAGGGGGCAGGAACTTGTCTCGGTCGGCGACATCACGGGCGGGTCGAGCGTTTTTGTGTTCCGGACCAGTTCAAAGGCCTCGCCGCGAAAATATGTGTCGCGGACGGGTTCGGCGAGGACAAAAACGCAGCGGACCGAAACGGCAAAGAAGCTGAACAAACAGTACATTGCACTTGCCAAGGTAAACCCGCGGCGTCAGCGTACGGCGGCGGTCGATCCGAAAGACACGCGGCTTACCAAGATCAAGACAATGGCGCCGGAACAGGCGGCTAAATTGTTTGCCGGTGTCGGTGAATATTATATGGACCGCGACGATTTCAATAACGCGGTCGACTTTTTCCGCGAGGCGGTCGATCTTGACAAGACATACGCTGTCGCCCGCAACGGACTTAGCGAAGCTCTTGCGCTAAAGGGAAATGAAGAGATCGTCCGCGACGCCCGCGGCCCGGCCCGTGCCTTTTTTGAAGAAGCGCTGAAATATAACCCGAACAACGCCCCGGCCCATTACGGCCTGGGCGAAGTTTATTCCGCCGAAGAAAAGGAGTCAGAGGCGCGCGCAAGCTATGAAAAGGCCCTGGCGAACGACACCGAGCTGACCGAGATATATGTTCCGCTCGGCATTCTATATTTCCGGGCGGGCGAGATAGCCAAAGCCGACGAGCTTTTGACCAAGGCTCTTGCCATTTCGCCGAATGATGCTGAGACGCAGTATTTTCTCGGCCTGATCCGCTATGCGCAGAATCGGAATGAAGATGCCCTGATCGCACTTAGAAAGGCGACATCGATCGATCCGGCATACGCCG
>JADLDC010000279.1 GCA_020846885.1 Acidobacteriota bacterium
CCTCTTCCTCGGTCGGCAAGCCTTCTTCAGCTTCAAGCGTATAATCTGCCACGCCGTCGCCATCGATGTCCGCTGTGTCCATCTGCCCGTCGCCGTCGGTATCTTCCATCGTGGCATCGACGACGCCGTCCCCGTCCGTGTCGAATTCGGCAACATCCAGGTTTCCGTCACCGTCTGTGTCCTTGCCCGCGGCGTCGAGCTGGCCATCGCCGTCAGTGTCGGCCACGACGGTATCTATCTGTCCGTCGCCGTCCGTATCGGCACCGGCGGTGTCAAGTTTTCCGTCACCGTCGTAATCCATATACGACGCTTCCTGATCGCCCGATCCGTCGTCGAACATCGCTTCGACTGCCTCGGCGGCGAAAGCCTGGTCATCGCCGGTAAGGTCGTCGGCCTTTGCGGTCGTGATCTCAAACTCCTGCTCCGTTCCATCGGGCCCGGTTTCAGTGATCGTAACGTTCTCTTCAATCGCCATAGTTCAGATTCTCCTGTTTCTTGGGGTGGCTTGCCTTGGCACTCTCGCCGGCCTTTGCGTTTTTCGTAAGACGGGTTATCGCACCGCATTTTGCGTCGGGACATTTCACGGGCAGTGCGGCCTTGCCCTCAAGTGCTTTTCGCGGAACTTTCATCGCGGTCCCGCACGTTGAGCATTTGAATCGAAGCACGCCCGGCTCGTCTTTAGGCTCTTGTTTTGGCTTAGGCGGCGCAGATGCGCGAATTGTATCGGAAATTATTCGCAACGAATGATGAAGATCGGGGCTCTGTGCAAATTGTGATAGAAGCTTGAGGCGCGGCCCAAGATAGGGCGTCGAGCTTGTTGTAAGCTCAGAAAGCTTTACATACGAATCATCGTCCACAGACTGCTGTTCGAGCCACGATGCGATATTGATCTGTTTGTACAGGAACGAAGACCTCAACGCCCATGAAAGCAGCACCCGGCGGGCGACATCTTCGTTGCCGACGGTGAGCATGCCGGCGCGGTCGGCCGTTATTTCAGCCTGCCGGGCCCACGCGAGCAGCGGCATTTCGATGGCACCGCCGATCAGAGCGCTTGGGCTCAATGCCGCAAATATACCGCCGGCCATAAAGCCCTTTGCCGGCCCCTGTTCACCAAGAAAGAACCGGATAACTGTCTTCCAAAGCGCGTGGCCCGATTTGCAGTGGCCCATTTCGCGTGCCAGTAGAAACAGCATATCGACGCCCTGAAAATTTCCGGCAAGGGCCGATCCGACCACGACGAATGAATCTTTTTCGGTGCCGAATGTAAGCATGTCCCACGGACGCTCACCCGAAATATACACATCCGGCATATGCGGCATTCCCAATATCCGCGCCGCACGGACCGCCTGGCCGTAAATATGCGGCATTTGCTTTTCGCTTAGCCGCACGCCATTGAACGCCGATTCGATCCAACGGCGGCCGACCCTTTCGGAAACCACCTTTGCCGCCGCATTCAGCGGGCTCACCTTTTGTAAGGCGGCCATTGCCTTGGCATCTGCCGCCCACGCGAACGCCGAGTTATCGACCGTGTATCCCGGCACGAGCGGTTTCAGCGAACGACACTCCGTACACACGACAACCTTTGCCGGCAGATTGACGGCATTTCCGCTGCAGGTTCGACAGCCCGCCGGCTGCGGATATTGCGCATACTGCGGATACTGATACTGTGGCTGAAATTGCGGATTCGGGGGATGATCATTCGGAACTATCCCCGGCGGGGCCGGATGCTGAAATTGCTGTTGGCCGCCGATGAAAGCCTGGGGCGGCGGGCTGATTTGCGTCGCGTTTGGCGGCGGGGTGAACGGGTTATTCGTGGGAGGCGGAACGGCGCCCACGGCGATTCCGCAGTAGATACAAAACTTCGAGCCGCCCTGAGGCTGGTCGTGGCCGTTACTGCATTTGATCGAACTTGCCATTTTCAATAACCGTAAGGAGCAGACGCAAGCATCGCGAACAGCATATAAAACACGTACAGAACCACGTGAAGAACAGTTACCGCAATGCCGCCCCAAAGCCCAACCTGCGCCATCCACTTCCCTGCCGCGGGAGCTTTTCCATTGTTGATGTCGCCGAGTTCCAGCCAGCCGACTATCGCGGCCGGAATGCCGGCAAACGGCCCGCAGCACAGCAGGCCGACGATCGCAAGCACCAGCGCGATGATCGCCCGTTGGCTTGGCCCGCCCGGCACAATGGGCGGTTGGCCGCCAAGATACGGCTGCGGCGGCGCACCGACATATGGGGCATCCGCTCCGACGCGCGGCGGGCTTTGCTGCTGATATCCGGCACCGCCGACGGTCGGGCCGAGCGGCGATGCACAATTTAGACAAAATGCAGCATCCGACGGATTAGGCTGGCTGCAGTTCTGGCAGGTCTTCGTCATAAGATTTGGGTAGTAGGGTGAAGGAGACAACGCTATACAGAGCTGGCCGCGCGCCGAAATGCGGCTTCGCGGGCCGGTTGTCATCCGTTCGTGCTGCTACTATAAGCCAAACTCGTGATTATTGGAAGAGTGCCGGTGATTCCATCTTCCGCACTCTTAAGGCCGTCCAGCTTAGCCGATAACTGCGGTTTCGCGGTATATTCGGTTTGATCCGAAAAATACACGGCTATGTTAAAGATAGAGAATTATATCGGCGGCGAGTTGGTGACGCCTGCATCGGGCGAATACCTCGATAACTTCGAACCGGGCACCGGGGACGTCTATTCGCTCATTCCAGATTCCGACGATCGCGACGTCAATTTGGCGGCGGACGCGGCCCGGGCCGCCTTTCCCGCCTGGTCGTCAACATCACCAGAAGCTCGATTTGAGATATTGATGCGGCTTGTCGGTTTGATCGAACGCGATCTGGAAGATCTGGCCCGGGCTGAAAGCATTGATAACGGAAAACCTATATCGCTTGCCCGAGCTGTCGACATTCCGCGTGCGGTCGCCAATTTTCGTTTTTATGCAACGGCGGCAATGCATCTTTCCAACGAATCGTACGATACGGTCCGGCCCGATGGCGGGCGGGCGATCAATTATACGCTTCGCCACCCGATCGGCGTCGCGGGATGCATCTCGCCGTGGAATTTGCCGCTTTATTTGTTTACATGGAAGATCGCACCGGCGATCGCCGCAGGATGTACTGTCGTTGCCAAACCAAGCGAGGTAACGCCGATGACCGCGTTTATGCTTTCAAAGCTTTGCATAGAAGCAGAATTGCCGCCGGGCGTTTTGAATATTGTTCACGGCACAGGCCCGAAGGTCGGCTCGGCAATTGTCGCTCATAAGGATGTTGCGGCGATCTCGTTTACCGGCGGCACAAAGACGGGCGAGGAGATCGCACGCATTGCCGCCCCGATGCTCAAGAAATTATCGTTGGAGCTCGGCGGAAAAAACCCGAACATCATTTTTGCCGATTGCAATTATGAGGAAATGTTGGCCACAACAGTTCGCTCGTCGTTCTCAAATCAGGGCGAGATCTGCCTGTGCGGTTCGCGGATATTTGTCGAACGTCCGCTTTATGAACGATTTAAATCAGATTTTGTCGCCCGCGTTTCCGCTCTAAAAGTTGGCGACCCGCTCGACTCCGCGACCGATGTAGGAGCGATCGTGTCGAAGCAGCACTTCGACAAGATAATGTCCTACATCGAACTCGCCAAGCAAGAAGGCGGCACAATATTGTGCGGCGGCCACAGTATTGATCTCAGCGCAGAGATGCCGATTGAGGCAGAAACACGACCGGTAGGGAGTGTGCCCCTAGGCGCCCCAACTCCGCACTCCGCACTCCGCAATCCGCACTCAAACGGCTGGTACATCCAACCAACCGTCATCGAAGGCCTTTCGCACGATTGCCGCACTAACCTCGAAGAGATCTTCGGCCCGGTCGTCACGATAATGCCCTTCGACACGGAAGACGAAGTTATCGGCTATGCAAACTCCGTCCGTTACGGCCTCTCCGCAACTCTCTGGACCGAAAATCTTTCACGTGCACACCGCATGGCCGCCGCGCTCGAATCCGGCATCGTCTGGATAAACTGCTGGCTCCTCCGCGACCTCCGCACCCCATTCGGCGGCGTAAAAGACAGCGGCGTCGGAAGAGAAGGCGGTTTTGAAGCGTTAAGGTTTTTTACGGAAGAGAAGAATGTTTGTATAAAGATCTGACCGTCCGATGCGTTATACGTTTGTCACGAACGCTTTTGTCGCCAACGGCGACCAACTTATAAAGCCTAGGGTAAGGCCGCAAGGCCGAAACCCTAGGAATCGGTTCCAAACACGGAGCGCTCCCTGAAAGGGAGCAACAATCGCCAACATCAAATATGCCGCAATCTCTCGTTAAGATCCTGGTCCACGTTGTCTGGTCAACAAAAGATCGCGTGCGAATGATTCCCGCCGATCTCGAACCGCAACTTTTTGGGTACATAAGCGGTATAATAAAAAACAATAACGGTCGAATGATCATCGCCGGATGCGACGCCGACCATATTCATATTCTGATCTCGATCGGTCGCCTGGACATCAGCAAACTGATCGGTGACATCAAGCGTGAAACATCGAAATGGATGAAAGAACACGGCGTGGCAAAATTTTATTGGCAAGGCGGTTATGGTGCATTTTCAATAGGCCAATCGCAGGTTGGAAATGTTTCAGCGTATATTCGTTCGCAAAAAGAGCATCATAAAAAGCAGACGTTCCAGGACGAGTTCCGGGCATTATGCGAAAAATACGAAGTTGAGATCGACGAACGATATTGTTGGGATTAAAGGGCAATGTTCGTCGCCTTCAGCGACGGAATGAATATGCGAATGTTTTCCCAGGGTTGCGGCCTGTCGGCCTTAACCCTGGGCTTTAGAGGTTGGTCGCCGTTGGCGACAGGAAGGTATTCCCAATCAAATATGAAACAATTTACATTATTCGGACTTTTAATTGTCCTCCTGTCTTCGATCTGTTTTGCTCAAGCCAAGCCGCCGACGGAGACGGCGATGTCTCGGTTTTTGCGGTATGTGAAGATCGATACGCAGTCGGCTGAGGACCAGCCGGCGCCGCCATCGACGAAGAAGCAGCTTGACCTGGCTCGGCTGTTGGAGAAGGAATTGAATGCGCTTGGTGTGCAGAATGTTCGCCTTAGTGAATGGGGCATTGTTTATGGGATGATACCGGGCAATTTGGCGGACAATTCGAAAGTCCCGACGATCGGGTTTATTGCCCACATGGATACGTCGCCGGCGGTTTCGGGTGCGAATGTAAATCCGATAATTCACAAAAATTATCAGGGCGGCGATATCGTTTTGCCGAATGATAAAACACAGGTGATAACGGTCGAGCAAAATCCTGATCTGAAAAATCTGATCGGCGACGACATCATCACGGCCGACGGCACGACGCTGCTTGGGTCGGACGATAAATCCGGCGTGGCAGAGTTGATGACGATGATCGACATTCTCAAACAAAATCCGCAGATCAAACACGGCAATGTCGCGATCGCTTTCACGCCGGACGAAGAGGTCGGCGGCGGCATCGAGAAGTTTGACATCAAAGGCTGGGGAGCAAAATTTGCTTATACGGTTGATGGCGAGCAATTGGGCGATATCTCGAACGAAACGTTTTCCGCACGAACGGCGACCGTCACATTTCGGGGTCTTTCGACGCATCCCGGAACGGCAAAAGGCATAATGATCAACTCGATGTATGCCGCGGGCGATTTTCTTTCGCGTTTCCCAACCGAAGTTCCCAACCGGCCTGAAACCACGGCGGGACGCGAGAATTACATTCATCCTTATGTCGGCACGCTGGATATCGAAACATCGGTCGTAAAAATTCTGCTTCGCGATTTCGATATCGCCGGGTTTACCGCGCTGGAACAGAAAGTGAAAGACCTGATCGCGGAAACACAGAAGAAATTTCCAAAGGTCAAGATCGAATACTCGAGCGAACTCGGCTATCTGAATATGAAAGAGGTGCTGAAAGATTATCCGCAGTTGACCGACTACGCCATCGAGGCCGCAAAACGCGCCGGAATCAATGCCGAGCTAAGGCCTATCCGCGGCGGAACTGACGGCTCACGGTTAACCGCAATGGGACTGCCAACGCCAAACCTTTTCACCGGCGGCCACAATTTTCACGGCAAGCTCGAATTCAATTCAAGAAAAGGCCTCGAAAAATCGACGGAAACCCTGGTAAATCTTGTCCAGATCTGGGCCGAAAAGTCCAGCAAACTTTAGTTTGCTGCTCTTGCGCGTTGATCAAAGAACGACAAACCAAAGTTTGTCGGACATCTGAAAAAATGAATGACGAACAGATCAATTCTTCGCGGGCTCCGGAGCCTGTTGGGCTCTATCCGCACGCACGCCGCGTCGGGAATCTGCTGTTTTTGTCCGGTGTCGGGCCGCGGGAACGTGGTACAAAGATCATACCCGGCGTTGAACTGGATGACGCGGGCCGGATCATCAGTTATGATATCGAAACGCAATGCCGGTCGGTGTTTCAGAATGTTCGATACATTCTCGAAGACGCGGGATCGTCATGGACGAACATCGTTGATGTAACAGTCTTTCTGACGAATATGGAGGCGGATTTTGCAGCTTATAATAAGATGTACGCCGAATATTTTGCCGACAATCGGCCGTGCCGAACGACGGTCGAGATAAGCTCGCTGCCAACGCCGATCGCAATCGAGCTGAAGGTCATTGCAACGATCGACTAAAAATTTCGCTTCGTGAACTTTGTGTCTTCACCTTTGTGCCTTTGTGTTGAGGTGTTTTAAACACAAAGGGCGCAAAGTTGAAGACACAAAGGCCACAAAATAAGACACAAGGAGAAAAGATGATAGCAGCTGAATCAACAGGAACAGCAACGAAAGGTTTCGCAACACACAGCCCTGACGCAAAGTTCGAGCCGTTTGAGTTCACCCGCCGAGCCGTGGGCCCGCACGATATTTTGATAGACATTGAGTATGCGGGAATTTGTCATTCGGACATCCATCAGGCAAAAAACGAATGGAAGGATTCGATGCCGACAAGTTATCCGCTCGTCCCCGGCCACGAGATCGTCGGCCGCGTGTCGCAGATTGGCGGCGAGGTCACGAAATTCAAGGTCGGCGATATTGCGGGGATCGGGTGCTTTATCGATTCGTGCCGCGAGTGTGCAAGCTGCAAAAGCGGCCAGGAGCAGTTTTGCGTTAAACAGGCCGCATATACGTACAACGGCACCGAGATGGACCGCGTGACGAAAACCTATGGCGGCTACTCGAACAAATACGTGATCGACGAAAATTATGCGCTAAAGGTCAAGGCCGAGGGCGACCTTTCGGGCGTCGCTCCGCTGATGTGCGCGGGCATTACGACCTACTCGCCGCTGAAGCGTTTTAATGTCGGCCCGGGAAAGAAAGTCGGCATAGTCGGCCTCGGCGGACTTGGCCATATGGGCGTTAAGATCGCAAAGGCGATGGGGGCCGAAGTTACGATCTTCAGCACCTCGCCGTCAAAGGAAGCCGATGCCAAGGCGCTTGGGGCCGATCATTTTGTCGTCACCAAAGATCCTGCCAATCTAGCACCGCTTACCGGAACTTTCAATATGATCCTCGACACCGTTTCCGCCGATCATGATGTTAATCCATATCTCAACCTCCTCGGCTTAAATGGCGCGATGGTTGTCGTCGGTGTTCCGCCAAGCCCGAATACGATCCACGCATTGTCCCTGATATTCGGAAACAAAACACTCTCCGGTTCGCTCATCGGCGGCATTCCCGAAACCCAGGAAATGCTCGACTTCTGCGCCGAGCACAACATCACATCCGATGTCGAAGTCATCGACCCAAGCCGCATCGAAGAAGCCTATGACCGCACCGTCAAAGCCGACGTGCGGTATCGGTTCGTGATCGATATGGGTGCAGATTAAAAGAGAATTTGCCCACGAAACACACAAAAGGCACGAAAAAGAAAATTATGGCTGAGATAATTTATAGAGAAGAATCTTACAAAATAATGGGTGCCTGTTTTGAGGTTTATAAGGAAAAGGGGTGCGGTTTTACGGAGCCGGTTTATCAGGAATGTCTCCAGATAGAATTTCAACGGCAAGGAATCCCATTCGTTGCTCAACCGATTCTCGAATTGGAATATAAAGGCACGAAACTTCAGCAGTATTTCAAACCCGATTTCGTTTGTTTCGGCAGCATTGTTGTCGAATTGAAAGCCCTGTCCAAACTTATCGACGAACATCGAGCGCAGGTTTTGAACTACCTTCATGCTTTGAATTTTCGACTCGCACTTTTGGTAAATCTTGGACATTATCCAAAAGTGGAATATGAACGAATCGTAGTTTGATTTCCTTTGTTTCGTGCTTTTCGCGTCTTTCGTGGGCGAATCCCTTATGCGTTACATTGCACTGCTCCGCGGCATTAATGTCGGTGGGAATACGATGATAAAAATGGAAGAGCTTCGAAAGACCTTCGAGGCTCTTGGTTTCGCGAACGTCAAAACCTACATCAACAGCGGCAATCTCGCGTTCGACGTCAAAATGCGGAAGCCCGCACAAAGTACGGGCGAAACTGGCAGCAGCGTGGACGTTAGCTGCGAACTCGAAGCTGAACTGACGACACAGATCGAATCCGCCATCGCAAAAGATTTCGAAAAACAAATTCCCGTCATGGTCCGCGAACAAGCGGACATCAAACGCATCCTCGCCTCAAATCCCTTTGATGGCCAGTTCGAAAGCCATAAGGAAATGCACGTACTTTTTCTAAAGGAAGAAATGCCAAAGGAAAAACGCGACCAACTCCTAGATGCCGCCCCGATTGGTGAACGCTTCGAGGCGGTCGGCCGCGAGATATACTGCCACCTCCCAATGGGCGTCGCCGACAGCCTGCTCGGGAAAAGCTTCATCGAAAAGAAACTAAAACTCGCCGTAACGGGCCGCAACTGGCGAACGATTGAGAAGCTTTCGGTATTGTAGCTTACAGTTTAGTTGACAAATCCGTTGACCTTGCCGTACACTTTTGTGTATGTCACAAGTACGAGTAAGCCCCGATACCCATGAACTACTGAGACTGCTTGCTAATGAGGCCGGCAAGCCAATGCAGGAGATCATTGACCGGGCAGTCGAGGAATACCGTCGAAGTTCCTTTCTGCGCGGTTTGAATGAGGATTTTCGTGTTTTGCGCGGGGACGATACGGCCTGGAAGTCTCATCAAGAAGAAATATCGGAGTGGGAAGCGACTGTTGCGGATGGACTAGACGATGAAGATCAGACGCGGTGAAGTGTGGCTGGCAAACTTGAGCCCGACAGTTGGCCGCGAACAAGCCGGAACGCGGCCCGTCCTTATTTTTTCGAGCGACCTTTTCAATCAAAGCGCGGCTCAACTCATTTTTGCAATTCCTATCACCTCGAAGAAAAAGAATATTCGGTCGCACGTTGAAATATTGCCGCCGGAAGGCGGACTAACACTGCCAAGTTACGCAATGTGCGAGGCGATGCGGTCGATAAGCAAAGACCGTCTCACAAAACCATTGGGATATATTGAGGCTGGTACAATGGATAAAATTGAGGACATTCTCAAAATACTCCTCGATCTTTCATGACATTATGATCCGACGACCGTTCAATTTCAAACAATGGATCGATGAGCATCGCCACCTGCTGAAGCCGCCGGTTGGGAATCAGTGTGTCTATGCGGACGATGATTTTATTGTGATGGTCGTCGGCGGGCCGAATTCGCGGAAGGATTATCATTGGGACGAGGGCGAAGAGCTTTTTTATCAGCTCGAAGGCGATATAAAAGTACAGATCCAGGAAGACGGCAAGGCGGTCGAAGTGCCGATCTGCGAAGGTGAGATGTTTCTGCTGCCGCCGCGAGTTCCCCACAACCCGATCCGCGGCGAGAATACAGTCGGCCTCGTCATTGAACGCAAACGACGGACGGGCGAACTCGACGGCCTGATGTGGTTCTGCGAAAACTGCAACGAAAAGCTCTACGAAGAATATTTCCAGTTGACCGACATCGTCAACCAATTCCAAACCGTCTTCAAACGATTTTACGGCGATAAAGGCCTGCGAACCTGCAAGAATTGCGGCGTGGTGATGGAACCGCCGCCGGTTGTGGCATGATAGGCGACGAAAACTCGAATTACGTTTGATAAACTGATAATTAATGTTTGCTTATGTCGGAACTTTTCACGGAACTCGCAAATGTTACAGAATCGTTGGAAGAGGATAGCATTGAATACGCGGTGTGGTGGTTTGGCTCTCTCTATCCACGGTTTCCCGCGTGCAACATTTGATATTGATATTCTGATACGACCAGAATCCCTTGAGCGATCGTTTGAGATCGCACGGAGATTCGGCTTTGACATTCACGGACTCGATATGTCGTTCAAAGAACGAGCGGTTGAGATACGCCGCGTTTCGAAGATCGATGACGATGGAGAAGTGCTGTCGCTCGATTATCTATTGGTCACACCACAAGTTGAGGATGTTTGGAACAATAGAATCACGGTAAACTGGGAAGGAAAGGCAATGTCAATAGTTTCACGCGCGGGATTGATCCGAATGAAGGAATTAGCCGGCCGCCCCAAGGATCTAATAGATATCGACAGGATAAAAAATGAAGAAAGTTGATATGTCGTCCGACGCGATCACGCGGCGGCTTCGGCAAACAGAACAACTGCGTAAGCTAAGCCTGTCGCTAATGCGGGCCAAAATTCTTACTGACTCCGAAGCGGTCGAGCTAAGAAAACGAAATCAGGAAGATCGAGCCCGCCGAGCCAGCGATGCAGAAGCCCGCACGAAGTAAGGGCGATATGCTCAACGTCGCATATCGCCCTTACTTCGTGCGGGCTTCTGCAAAACCCTATCACTTCTTCCTAACCACCGATATCGTCACCGACGAAGGATACTGCTTCGAATGATGAACGGCGTTGTTGGCGATGATGCCTTTGACCTCGTCCCAGTTGTTGCCGCCGGTATTCATGTTGCGGTCGAAGCGGGGGAAATTGCTTGATGATATTTCGATCCGCAGACGGTGGCCGGGGGCGAAGTAGTTGCTTGTCGTCATCGGCTGGAATTTGAATTTATAGACCTTGTTCGGCTCCATCCAAACGAGCGGTTTGTCATAGCCGTCGCGGTAGCGCATTCGCTGGATGGTTTCGTCGAGGTTCCATGCCTTTCCGTTCTCGTCCACGTCGATCAGTTTAACGGTAAAATCCGTGTCCTTTGCGCTCGATGAAACAAAGAGCGTAACATCGATCGGGCCGCTAAGTTCGAATCCTTCCTTCAAAACGTCCGTCGTGTAAACCAGGATGTCGCTGCGTTCTTCCATCTTTGTCTGATCGAACGCACCGCCCTGCACGGCGTTTCCGGTACAGCAGACATTGCCGCCATATGAAGGCACCGGGTCCATCGGGTCGTAAGTGAACCGGTCGGGTGCGTCGATCGGTGGCGATGCCGAGGTCAAAGCTCCATCGCCTTTCAAGCTGTTCGCCTTTCCACCGCTCGCGAGATAGAACGTCATTGGTTCGGCACCGGCGGGCGGCCATTGGTCGGCAGCCTGCCATTTGTTGCTGCCCATCGTAAAATAACGCACCTTTGGCCAAGCCTTTATGTCGTTGCCTTCGCTGTGGCCCTTCAGGAAATAATCGAACCAGCCATAGGTCAGCTCGCTGTAATTCAGCCGTGCGTCGCCAACGCTTCGTTCGCCGACAACCGTGTTCTCGGTCGCCCGCGTGTAAGAGCAATGCAGCGTCGGAGCGATGACGGCATATTGCTGGTCGGCAATGTCTGGCCTCGCTGTTTTGCGGACATGATTGTAAAGCGCAAGATTCGGCCCAACCGAAACGTCGTACCACGACATGAACCAGAAGCCCGGAATATTGATCTTCATGTTGTCATGAAATAGGCCGCCCTTGTACCACGCCGGATCGTTCGGCGTTCGTTTGATCATTGCTCCGCCGGTCGCGACCGGCATTTCGTCGGCAAATATCCCGTGCGGGCCGTCAACGGCTTTGATGATGTCTTTGACAGGCAAATGCCGCAGGGCCTTTGACCAATCGACGCGAGGCGATTGCTGGGCGAGGTCGAATGATTTCGAGGCGCGGATCAGATCTTCCTGCGATGTATTGGCCGGAAACGTCGGGCGAACCTGGTTCTGTTCACCGGACAGCCATGCGATAAACAGCATCTGCACCGCACCGCCGCGATACCAGTTTCCCTGTTCATAGTACGGCCCAACGCGTCCGACACCGGCGCCAAACCCTTGCGCGATCATCGCCGTATAACCCGGAACATCCTGTGCGGCGACCGCCATCTGCCATTCGGCGGTTGACGAACAGCCGATCGTGCCAAGCTTGCCGTTCGACCACGGCTTCGTCGTGATGTACTTGATCGCATCTTCGCCGTCGGTCAGCGGCGGCCCGAGAATGTCGTAATTTCCTTCGGAGAAGAAATGCCCGCGTTCGTTCATTATCACGTAGGCATACCCGCGTTTGATGGCGTCGAGCACCGTCGTCATATCTCGCGGTGCGCCGAGCCGCACGTCCCACCAGTTAAAGTTATACGGCGTCCGCGAAAAGATCGTCGGGTATTTTGCGTTGCTTTCCTTTGGCCGATAGATATCCGCCTGCATCCGTTTGCCGTCGCGCATCGTAACCATGACCTTGCGTTCGACAACCGCGATCGACTGCAGCTCGGCCTCAATGGCGTTTCGCCGTGCCCTTAATTCCATGTCGGCGGTTGATGCTTGGGGTTGGGCAAAAACAGAGGAAAGCAATACAAATGCCGCTGCGAAAAATGCGAAAGACGTACGGAATGAATTTCTCATTGACCTCTCCTAATTAGATACTGATTGGCGGGATAAATGTATGATAACGCCTTGCGTTCGCATTAGCCAATGCAGTAGCAAATATTAGCTGGCCGCCGCAGGGTAAAACTTCGTTCATCAGGGCTGAGAGATTCCTTTCAACAGCTTTTTCGGTAAAATACTTCAAATGCTAAAGATCGACGTTCACACACACATTCTTCCGAAGGATATTCCAAAATGGAAAGACAAGTTTGGCTACGGCGGATTTATCCAGCTTGAACACAGCGGTCCCGGGTGTGCGCGGATGCTGAAGGACGACGGACATTTTTTTCGCGAGATCGAGGACAATTGCTGGAGCGCGAAAAAAAGGATCGAGGAATGTGACGGCTTCGGCGTAAATGTTCAGGTGCTATCGACGGTGCCGGTAATGTTCAGCTACTGGGCGAAATCGGACGACGGAGCGGCGATCGCACGATTTCTGAATGAGAACATCGCCGAATCTGTCAGTGAATTCCCGACACGATTTGTCGGGCTTGGAACGGTCCCGATGCAGGACACGCGTCTCGCGATCAAGGAACTTGAGCACTGTAAAAATATCGGCATGGCGGGCATCGAGATCGGCACTAATGTCAATCAATTGAATCTTGGCGAGCCTCAGTTCTTTGATCTTTTCAAAGCGTGCGAAGAGCTCGGCATGGCGGTTTTTGTCCATCCGTGGGAGATGATGGGACAGGCCGATATGCAGAAATATTGGCTGCCGTGGCTGGTCGGGATGCCGGCGGAAACTTCTCGAGCGATATGCTCGCTGATATTTTCGGGCACGCTGGAAAAATGTCCGGGGCTTCGCATCTGCTTCGCACACGGCGGCGGTTCGTTTCCCGCAACCCTGGGCCGCATCGACCACGGATTCAACGTCCGACCCGACCTGTGCGCCGGTGATAACCCGCACAGCCCGCGGAAATATCTCGGCCGCATGTATTTCGATTCGCTGGTACACGAACCCGCGAATCTCGATTTTCTGATAGAGCTTGTCGGAGCGGATCAGGTCATGCTCGGCAGCGATTATCCTTTTCCGCTTGGCGAACTCGAACCCGGACACCTTATCGCATCAATGGAATACGATGATTCGATAAAAGAAATGCTGTTCAACGGCTCGGCCTTGGCGTGGCTTGGCCTCACCGCGCGGCACTTCGGTTAGCCCGCAGGGCACGATACCGTTCGTGT
Source organism: Acidobacteriota bacterium (assembly GCA_020846885.1). Taxonomy (GTDB): domain Bacteria; phylum Acidobacteriota; class Blastocatellia; order Pyrinomonadales; family Pyrinomonadaceae; genus OLB17. Next base: position 13,992 of record JADLDC010000279.1, read on the forward strand.
CGATCTTCGCGTTCTTTTTGTTCGCTTCTAAGGCCTGCTTCAAACTTCTTGTTTTCTTCGATTCCGGCCTGAGTGTCCGGCTTGAGAATGGAATTCTTGAACTTTGGGTCCGCGAGTGCCTCATTCTGCGCTATCCATTCGTTGCGGCCAGTCGAACCAGTCGTCCAAACATAGTGCACCTCGGTAGATCTCCGTCCCGCCGAAACATATTCTCCACAGACTTTCTTCGAAATTGCTTTCTTTCCGTAAACGTCACCTTCATAGGTGATCGTAGCTATGACGTGTCCTCCCTGTTTATAGAACTTGCGGCCGATCGGCCTAAAATTATCGATTCGCCCACCACAATTGGTCCAAATTTCAGGGTCAACCTGGAACTCAGGCCGAATGCCGTGAGGCCCAGGTGCTCCTTCTTTGATCTGTACGACACGGCGTTCGTTCATCAACACTTGATCGCCGAGCCCTGCTTCCCACTGCTTTTTATACGACGCTCCTAATGATGTTAGATCCGGTTCTGAAACGTTCCATGCGGAAGCGTCGTTCGCTAGCGGATCGAGGCCGGGTCCCGCCTGAGACATTGGCTGATTCACAGGTGTGTAGTTCGGATCGGACTTGATCATTGCCGGGCGCGTCAGAATGGATGCCAACACGGCCAAAATGACGACTCCCAAAATCGCTATCCCGAACTTCTGTGCCGAATACATCTGGTCTCCTGAATTTTGCCCTTTTCCAGATCCGCACCTCGAAATGGCGGCAGAAGATATACTAAGTTTCGAATTACATCTAACGCATTCTTCACAATTCCGCCAGTTTACCATTGAGCAGACGGGGCATTTACGTCGTTCCATCTTGGGTTTGGGGCATTTTTAGTTTAGTCTGAGAGGATCACAAAGCTGAGGCATAGGCCAATACTAAGATTAGCAAATGTCCGCTTATGAATTCTACATTTTAATGCACGGCGGGCTGCGCAAATCAGCTATTTCAAATGGTTAAAATGAATAATTTGTCCGAAGCTACTGAGTTTTGACACTTCCGATCCAAAATTGCCCATGACCCTTAACGAGACAGAACTGTTTGAGACATCCGCCGAATTCGCGGCATTGCTTGATACCGGCGACGCTCTTCGGCCGTACCGCAAGCGGTTTCACATTCCGCTGGATGAAGCGGGCCGCGAGGTTGTGTATTTCACCGGCAACTCACTCGGGCTGCAGCCGAAAACGGCTCGCGAGTACATCGATCAGGAGCTTGATGATTGGGCCCGCCTCGGCGTCGAGGGCCACCTGCATGCAAAGCATCCGTGGCTTCCCTACCATGAGTTCGTGACCGAGCCGATGGCACGCGTGGTCGGTGCATTGCCTATCGAAA
>JADLDC010000280.1 GCA_020846885.1 Acidobacteriota bacterium
ACGATGGAAATCGGTAGAAAAACAATCTTTAGCGCCGGCCTGGTCCGCTGTCACTCGGCCGGGGCAGGCCCTGTACCGGTTGCGGCTCATGGCCTACATTTAAGATAGTAGCAAGATTCCGGAATTTCAGCAACAAGTTTTTGCATTTGCAAATAATGTTATTCTTAACTGGAATTCCGGCCCCCAATGGGTATATAATTCAATCAGTTGAGGCAAAGTTAGATTTAGGCGCGATCGGCCTAAAAAAGCGTTTCCAGTTTTGGAACAAAGGCCCGATTGCAGATTTGATTTATATATCGAAGCGAATGTGCTTTCTCACACGCTGGAAGGATGTTGACCGGGAGACGGCTTAGGTCTCAGGTAAAATAATGGCCAATTTCTGTAAAAACGAAGACTGTCCCACTTCCGAAGACCTGCTCGCCTTCCAAACCGGCGATATGCCGGTCGGCGAAGGAACCACTATCCGCCGCCACCTCGCATCCTGCGAGTTCTGCGCGGCCGAGGTCGAGTTTTACGAAACCTACCCGCCATCCGGCGAACACGAAGCCGTCGAGGCCGATTCAATGCCCACGCCATTATTCGAGTTGGCAGAAGCCTTGCTCATAAAGAAGCGCGACGACGATTTTTTCGATCGATTACTAGAGGATGACATACCCTTTAAAAAGCACTGATCGACTATGCGGGCGCTAGTTCACCGTGCTCTCTGAGCTTTAACCGACATCCAAAGCCTACCCTCTCTCCCATCGCGCGGCTACATTACCCGAAAGTCAGCGTCAATCTGTTGGAAAAGAAGCCCCCCAGCGGGCTTGGTTGACCCTTTCAAGTCGCGCATTCTTTTCGGCAAGTGAAGCATTCGGATTTTTAGTAAGCCAATCCATGAACTCTTTGTGGAGTTTCCTGTACTGTGCATCTTCCGCGAGCGCAAGCGGCCCCGCTAGTGTCTTGGGCGGAAGCGGCGGCAGGCCGATCTTGGCGCGTGCATGATTGATGGCATCCGGCAGGTTTGTCATTTCCCGGCCGGCCGGTCTGGGCCTGACCACCGGGTTCAGGGTATCTTGGCCATAACCGACAGTGCCGGAACCGGGCTTGGGCGTTCCTCCACCGGCGCCATGGGACGGTGTTCGGACCGGTTCAGCTGGTGCGGGCAGCTGTCTCTGTCCACCCGTCAGTTGTCCCTGCCCGCCCACAGCGCCGGCTCCGCCCTTCCGGCCAAGGAGGCGGATTATCCCCTGGCCTAGCGCAATGAGGGTCAGTACAGCCTCCGCGATTTCCCCGCAGACTCGCGCTATCTCGAGGATAGTAACTGCCCGCGAGGCTCCGCGAGTTGTGGCGGATAAATATTCGTGAACTGACCGACCGCACGCTCCGGCCAGGAAGGCCGCAAGCTGTGCAGATTTTGCGGCCTGCATGAGTTTGCCGGTATTTACTAGATTCAAGGCTTGCACATAGACCTGATGGGGCTGTTCCCAAATTCGTTCGTTCGGCCAATCAGCACCGCCCAACTTGTCAGAGACCTTTGAGACAATATTAAATTGTGTCCGATGTAGGGACCACCACGCGTGTTCGCTTCGTCCCATCCTTATCTGCTCCGATACTCGGTCCAGCTCTTTCTTCAGGGCTTTCATCGTTGGGCCCAAATGGACCCATTCATAATAGCCGGCTCCGAGTCGGGTAACGCTCAACAAAGCCCTACGGTCCAAACGGCCGCTGCTGGTTTCGATCTGTTCGATCAAGGCTCCCGGCTTGAACCCCAAAACCAGCCGAACCCGCCACTTTCTACGGTCATTCGGAAGCATATTCTGGGTCATCGCCCCCGCGCTGGAATCGAGCAACAGCCAGACACCAAGATGCTCGTAAACATCGGCGATCACAAGCAGATATGCGGCCTCATCTGGATTGTCCGAGGTCGGTCTGAGCGCGGCCGGCTCCAGGAGCTTTCGGAGATCGAGTCGGATCGCATTGTCACCGGGCCCAGAAATGACTTTCTGCGAGAGAACCTTATCTCGGACAGCGACCCCGGCCGGATCCCGGAGGTTCTGATTGGAATTTCCGAGCCGGCCCCTGATCGACTGGCGATCAAGTTCTTCCCATTTTCTCTGGACATCTGCATTGATGACGGCGGCATCCAGGACCCGTTGCAGCTGATCGAGGTGCGCCAACGTCAGTTGGGGAAGGACGGCGGGAAGCGAGGCCCTTATGATCTCGCGGACGTCAACAGCTTTCAATTCACTCGCTCGTTTTCTTTCATCGGCTCTGGTCATAGTTGCCCCCTCGCTTTTTTTGGTAAAGCCTCGTCCGATCGCCAGGCAGTTGCCTACGGAACGTTAAATCCTGCCAGCGGATTCCCATAGAAAGCCTCGGTTTTCCACGCGGTTCGGTCCCATGGACCGTCCTGATCGCCGAGTACCTGCACCGGCACGATCATACGGTCGCTGCCTAACTTGTTTGTCGTTGCAATGCCGTTATCCACGAGTTTTCCTTTGGCATCGACCGCGAACTTGAGCGTGCGGATCAGATGGCCGTTGTGCATGATCTTCATTTCGTACGGCCCGGGATTTTCACTGAATAAGAACACCCGGCCGAACATTGTTTCGTTGCTGCTCCCGGTTTTGTTCCAGGGCATAACGTTGGAGAACGTGCATTTCCAACGCGTCCACATAAACTGTCCCTCTGGCGAGGTAATGTGTGTGGTAGCGTTTCGGGCTTCTGTCACTGAGCAGTTCGGTACACCCACTTCCGTTCCGTTGTAGTAGGCCTTGCCGATCTCCTTACCGCCAAAGAAAAGATGAGGCTCGGCAAATCCTGATGATTCACCGCGTGTCCAGAATGCGACGCTGAACTTCGGCGCGGCCCAACGCTCGGGGCGATCAAGCTCCCATTGAGTATCCGGTTCATAGAATAGATAACCGATCGGCAGGTTCCAGTCGTGATCTACGTAATAGACGAAGTGATTCGCTGTATTAGAGGCGGTTTCGTTCGAACGGACTTTGGCAACCTTCATTTTCCCGCTAAACAAAACGGCATCAGTCCCGGCCAACTCGTTTCGTATTCGGATGGTGAAATTGACCGGGCCCGTGTAGATGCTGCCCTTTGCCTCGGGAATATCTCGACCGCCGCATTCGGTGTTCGAAGTAAAGCCCGCCTGTGTCGACTCTGTCTTGCACTCTAGCCTTATCCACGGCCCGCTGCCGGGGATCTCGAACTCAACGTTAAGCAAACTGCCGCTAGCAATAGGCCCGTTAACGGCGTATTTCATCTCCGGCACCCAGCTCCAGATCGCAGCTTTGTTTTTGTATGAGTTAAACGTGAAAGCCCTCACCTGAACCGAGTCTTTGGCGATCGTCGGCTGATCATTGCTGCCTTTCATGGCCGCCGACGATGTCGGTGGTTCTTTCCGCAAAGGTTCAGGATCCGCCGGAATAGCCGGTGCCGGTTTTTTCTCTGGTTTGATGACCGGCGGGATCTTTATCTTAATCGGAAATTGTCCCGCGGCCGGGTATGAACCGACCGTTAGAATGGAGCTGAGGATAAGTATAAGTGGCGTATTTCTGATCATGTAAACTCCCATAGAGACGCTGATCTATTGGCTGAAGGATAAATACGTAGCCTCGATCCTTATCTGCCCGTCTCGTGTTGGCTGTGATCTAAACAGCTTGCAGCGATAAAAGTTGAAGGGGAAACTGGCTCTGGAATTACTGTCCACGATCCTAAGTTCGAGAGCGAACTCTCCCCTTCCAAAGAGCGGTGTAAATAGCGATTTGGGGACACCTTTGCTGTCCGGCTTCCAAGTGAAAATGACAGGCGCAGGCTTTTTTGCGCTATTGAACATCATGGCAAGAGAGCTTATCGCGCCGTTTGCTGAAAGTGTTTTCTCATTGACCTCTTGTTGATTGTTGGCGATCGACGTTACCGTTATATTCCTGGTCATCGCGCCGTCGCCTGCGTGAGCGAACATCCAATATCCCATTTTCTGACCTCCTTTTGTTTCTTCAAATTCCCGAATAAAACACCATGCCGCGTGTTGATCGACACTACGAAATGCCCATTCGTCGTTTCGACCGCTACAATATCTACTTTTTGCAGGAAGAATCCTTTGAAATCTCTATGAAATTTCTAAGAAAACTGTAAGAGTGTGCATGTTGTTGGAAACACAGAGCTTAGTGTCTGACTAACAACCCGAAAGCCCCCGTCGACGTGTCAGGCTAATGGAAGATCGAGCGCATATGGTCGAAGGAGATGGGTTGATGGAGGCTCTCTGGCAGGAAAGTTTCGTAACGGAAGCGAATCTTGTGTTTACGGCAAGCCTTTCTCAGTCTTACCGCAATCAATGCTTTGGCAACGCCTTGAGCGAGTTCCTTTGGACGGTATGAAACTGCCGATGGAATTCAATTTCACAATTCCAAACCAAAAGGCCCAAACCGAGGATCATCAACTTCCACAGATCTGATCGATGGCTTCGCTGTATTTTTCGTCGATCACGCTGCGTTTTATTTTTAGGGTCGGGGTCATTTCGCCTTTGTCGATGGAGAATTCGCGGGGCAGGAGATAGACGCGTTTTACGCGTTCGTAGTCGCTAAGTTCGCGGGTAAGTTCGACGGCGTCACGTTGGACGCGTTTGATCACGTAAGGGTTTTCGCAGAGCTCTTCGCGCGGCCCGCTTGCGTCGATCCCTTCTTCTTTTAAGGCTTCTTTCAGCGCTTCCCAATCCGGGACGATCAGCGCTCCGACCTGTTTGCGGCCTGAGCCGACAACGACCGGCTGCGAGATGAGCGGGCTTTGCTTTAACAAGCTTTCGACCTGAAGCGGCGCGACATATTTGCCGTTTGACAGCTTGAAAAGATCTTTCAACCGGTCAGTGATATAAAAGTGGCCGTCGGCATCTTGGTACCCGACATCGCCGGTGTGGTAATAGCCGTCGGCGTCGATCGCCTTTGCCGTTTCTTCAGGTTTGTTGTAATAGCCGCGCATTATATTGCGCCCGCGGATCAAAACCTCGCCGTCCGATTCAGCGATCTTCATCTCAATACCGTCGAATGGAACACCGATCGAGCCGACCTTGTTATCTTCGGGCCGGTTTGCGCAGACGATGCAGCCTTCGGTCATTCCGTATCCTTGCAGAATGGGTATGCCGGCCGCCCAAAATGCGTATGAAAGCTTTTTTGACAAAGGCGCTCCGCCCGAAACAAAAAAACGCAGGCTTCCGCCTACGCCGTCGCGCCATTTTGAGAAAACAAGGCGGCTGGCGACAGCGTGTTTGGCGGCGAGCACGGGCGAAACGGATTCGTGCAAGTCCTTTGCCTTCCAATAATCCTGGCCTACCTGCAATGCCCAGTCGAAGAGCTTTGTCTTATAGCCGCCCGCGGCCTTACCTTTTTTGACTATCTTATGATAGACCTGCTCAAAAAGGCGCGGCACGGCGGTCATTATCGTCGGTTTTACTTCCTGCAGATGCGATGCAAGCTGATCAAAAGCGGCGCAGTAATGAACAGAAACACCGTTCGAGCACAAAACATAGAAAACGGCGCGTTCAAATATATGTGAAAGCGGCAGGACAGCCAGCGAGCGGTCGGTGCTTTTGATCGGCAAGCCTTTTGATATGGCGATAACGTTCGAAACAAATGCCTCGTTATCCAGCATTACTCCCTTTGGCTCGCCGGTCGTGCCCGATGTGTAAATGATCGTCGCCAGGTCATCCTGCTTTACCTGGGAAAGAAGCTCATCGAAAGTTTGGCCTGAATCGAGTTCGTATGATTCGCCGCCCGCCTCAACCTCGGCTAGGGTCAAAGCCCGGCCGTCGTTCTCGGGTTTTGCGTCCGCTTCAAAAAAGATCAGCTTCTCGATCCGCTCAACGCTTTGTATCGCCGTCTCGGCATGCTTGAGAAGTTTCTTGCCGGAAACGAACAGCATTTTCGCTCCGGAATCTTCAAGGATATAGCGTATCTGTTCGACTGCCTGTGTTGTGTATATCGGAACATTTACGGCACGCAGTGAAAGGATCGCAAGATCCGTCAGCGACCATTCCGGCCGGTTCTCGGAAATGATAGCAATGCGGTCGCCGGCCTTAACGCCAAGGGCAGCAAGGCCGCGTGCGATACGCTTTATCCGCTCGATCGCATCGGTTCCCGAAAGATAGTTCCACGCATCGCCAGTCTTGTAGGCAAGCGCGTGCGGCTTATTATGACGGCGAAAAGATTCGATGCAGAAATGCGGGACCGTTTGAGGAATTGTCTCGAATCCGATGAGATTTTCAGCAAGCATCAAGGCTATATCGCCCGTCGGGTCCGTTCTGTTAGGCGTGATTCATTCTTGCAAAAGCCGCAAGATAAGTCCAACAACGGCCGGGCGTTCCTAAACGATCTCTTCCGCTCCGTCCGCGATCTCGCAGCGGTAGATCTCAGGTTCAATACCGGTTTCAGCGGGATATTCGGAGAATATGCGGTCAACGAAATCCTTGTGATGAGCAGCTTCGACCAGATTTATCGTACAGCCGCCAAATCCGCCGCCGGTCATGCGTGCTCCGAGAACGCCCGGCTGACGGCGGGCAATTTCGACCATGATATCCAGTTCGCGGCAGCTTACTTCAAAATCGTCACGGAGGCTGTTATGCGAACCATTCATCAAATTTCCGAACGCGGAAAGATCGCCGGAACGCAGGGCCTTGACCGCGGCAACAACACGTTCGTTCTCGGTGACCACATGCCTTGCCCGTTTAAGCAGGAGCGTCGGCAGATCGGCAGAACGCGTGTCCAGGTCCGCAGGCGAAACATCGCGCAGGCTCGGCCGGCCGAAAAAGGCCGCGGCTTCCTCGCATTGTGAACGGCGCTTATTATATTCGCTCTCGGCCAGGTCATGCTTGACCTTTGTATTACAGATAATGAATTTGGCCTCTCCCACAGGGACAGCTTCGTACTCAAGCGAGCGGCAATCGAGAAAAAGCGCGTGGCCCGCCTTGCCAAAAACGGCCGCGAACTGGTCCATTATGCCGCTGCGAACTCCGGCAAACTCATGTTCCGCCGATTGTCCGATCTTTGCGAGTTCCATCCCTACAACTTTGTGCCCGTTCAACCCGGCAAAAGCCGAGCCGATAGAAACTTCAAGCGCCGCCGAAGAACTCAGCCCCGATCCGATAGGCACGTTACTGTCGATCAGAATGTCAGCCCCTTTCAACGGATATCCCGAGCGTTCCAGAATGAGCGCAATGCCCTGCACATATTTTGTCCAGGCGGGAAAGTCCGCATCGGGCGGATCGTCCAAACTAAATTCAAACTCTCGGTCAAGCGTCAGCGTGGCAACGCGAACACGGCGGTCTTCGCGCAAAGCGCAAGCCGCGTATGTAGCGAAATCCAATGCGGCCGGCAGCACAAAACCGTCATTATAATCCGTATGTTCCCCGATAAGATTTACGCGGCCCGGCGCGCGAAAAATACGCGGCCGCGTGTTATAGCGGGCGGTGAATTTCTTTTCTAGATTCGCCAGATCGATCACAAAACTTTTACCTATCCAAATAATGAACCTCGCTCAGTTCACGCAATCTTGCGGCGGCGGATTCAGCGGTAATGTCACGCTGCGGGCTGCCAAGTATCTCAAACCCGACAAGGAATTTGCGCACTGTGGCCGAACGCAGAAGCGGCGGATAAAAATGCGTGTGCCAATGCGCGAACGAATTATCTTCGCCATCGGTCGGCGCCTGGTGCGGGCCCATCGAATAAGGGAACGAGGTCAAAAAAAGATTGTCAAAACGCGTCGTTGTCCGGTGAAGAATTTCCGCATAGGCGTTGCGTTCTTGATCGGTCAGCTCAGCAAGCGATCCGCAATGCCTTCGGCCGATTATCATCACCTCAAAAGGATATACGGCCCAAAAAGGTACAAGCGTAGTGAAATGCTCATTCTCGCAAACAATGCGCCCGCCGCGGTCGCGTTCAAGCCGAAGATAATCGCAAAGCAGACAGCCTCCGCGCGTTTCCGAATATTCCCGCTGACAGCGCAATTCTTTCGTTGGTTCATTCGGAATACTTTCACTGGCCCAGATCTGGCAATGCGGATGCGGATTGCTTGCGCCCATCATCGCCCCGCGATTTTCAAAGATCTGCACGTGCGAAATAAAGTCGCGCGAACCCAATGCCAAATATTCTTTCGCCCATTCATCGACAACCGGCCTGATGTCTTCAACCTTCATCCGCGAAAGCGTCAAACTGTGATCGGGTGAAAAACATACAACGCGGCAGATCCCGCGTTCCTGTTCAAACACAAGAAGCCCGCCGGTGTCCCCGTGGCCTTCGGGAACATCGGGCATCAACGCGGCGAAATCGTTATCAAAAACAAAAACGCCGTCGTAGTTCGGATTAACATTATCACCTGCCCGCTTGTTTCCCGGACATAGATAGCAATCCGGATCATAGCTTTTCAGAACAGGCCGCGACGGCGAATCGACCTGTCCCTGCCACGGCCGCTTCGTCCGGTGCGGCGAAACAACGATCCATTCGCCCGTCAATGGATTTAACCGCCTGTGCGAATGTTCATTCAGATCGAACATCTTCTCTCCATGATCAGCAAATCCCTTCGTGCCCTCTGTGTCTTCAACTTCGTGATCTTTGTGTTTAAAGATCCGTAAACACAAAGTTCACAACGAAGAAACCGCAAAAGAACCACCTTCAATTCTCTCTTACGGCCGCTATTTCTTCTCTTCATCTTTCACGCACCGGAACCCGAGATTGTTCATCCCCGAATCCGGTGTTGCGTGGCTTCGTCCGGCAACGCGATAGTTTGCGCAAAAGTTTTCCGCGCACATCCACGAACCTCCGCGGATGGAACGTTCGGCTCCGGATGCCGGGCCTTTCGGATCAAACTCCTCCGAGACCGAGTAGTAATTATCCGCATATCTATCCGCCGTCCATTCCCAAACATTTCCAGCCATGTCATAAAGCCCGTAACCATTCGGTGCAAAGCTGCCGACGTTTGCACGGCCAAGAAAGCCATCTTCACCCGTATTATTATCAGGAAAAGTTCCCTGCCACCAATTTGCGACCGGCCGGCCGCCGGGGCGAAGTTCATCGCCCCACGAAAAAGTTTTCTGGACGAGCCCGCCGCGTGCGGCAAATTCCCATTCGGCCTCCGTCGGCAGCCGCTTGCCCGCCCATTTTGCATAGGCGTTCGCGTCGTTCCACGAAATTTGCGTGACGGGTTCGTCAGGCTTCGGCGTTTCTTCTCCGCCTTCCGGATGCCTCCAGTTTGCTCCGTCAACGCGGCCCCATTCGCCTTTCGTTACAT
>JADLDC010000281.1 GCA_020846885.1 Acidobacteriota bacterium
CTGAACTTTATCGACGAGTGACCGAAGTTATCGGCCAAAGCAATGTGCGATCGGCCGAGATCATTTTTGTGAACGACGGGAGCCGTGATAAGAGCGAAGAATTGATCCGCGAGCTGCGTGCAAAAGACGCGCGTGTAAAGTTGGTTAATTTTTCACGCAACTTCGGCCACCAGGCGGCTATAACCGCCGGTATCGACCACAGCCGCGGAGCTGCGACCATACTTATGGACGCCGACCTGCAGGACCCGCCGCATGTTATCCGCGAGATGCTGGAAAAATGGCGCGCCGGCGGAGAGATCATTTACGCAGTGCGGAAACGGCGCGATGACGACACGTTCGCCAAGCGGTTATTTGCCAAGGCGTTCTACCGCGTTTTGCAATATATTTCGAGTATCGATATTCCGCTCGACACCGGCGATTTTTGCCTGCTCGACCGTAAGGTGGTCACCCATCTAAAAGCGCTGCCGGAAAAGAATCGCTTTCTTCGCGGGCTTAGAAGTTGGGTCGGATTTCGCCAGGTAGCTGTCGAATTTGAACGGCCCGCCCGATTTGCCGGCGACGCTAAATATACATTCAGGCAATCGGTGAGGCTTGCGATAAACGGCATTGTCGGCTTTTCAAGCTTTCCGCTGCGAATGGCTTCGTTCGCTGGCTTTTTGGCGTTCTTTGCAGCGCTTGCTCTATTGGTCGTCGCGTTCTGGGCGTGGTTCATCGACTATCATCTTGAACGCGGCTGGACGTCGATCGTTGTCATCGTCCTTTTTGTCGGCGGCGTACAGCTGATACTTTTGGGCTCGATCGGGGAGTATATCGGCCGCATCTACGACGAAGCGAAGAAGCGGCCGAATTATATCGTTCGGGAGTTTTTGGATTAACAAAACCGCGCGATCTGATAGAGTTCTACAGGTTTCCCCTTCGCCGTTGTTCTTCCTCGATCGAAACGAACAACGCTTTGAAGTTGCCTTTACCAAAGCCTTTGCAGCCTTTGCGTTGGAGGATTTCGTAGAAGACGGTCGGACGGTCTTCGACGGGTTTGGTGAATATCTGCAGAAGATAGCCTTCTTCGTCGCGGTCAACGAGGATGCCGAGTTTTTTCAGATCGTCGATGTTCTCGTCGATCTCTCCGATCCGTTCGGGAATCTCATCATAATAGGTGTCCGGCACACGGAGGAATTCGACGCCGTTTGCCTGGAGCATTCCGACAGTGTGTAGAACATCGCGGCAAAGCAGTGCAATGTGCTGTGCACCGGCGGAGCGGTAATAATCGATGTATTCCTGTATCTGCGAAACGCCCTTTTTGCTCTCGGCCGGTTCGTTGATCGGGAATTTTATATTGTGCCCGCCGTCGCTCATAACGATCGACATCAAGGCCGAATATTCGGTAGAAATGTCTTCGTCGTCAAACGTTATGTAGCGGTGAAACCCCATCACATCGCGATAAAAATCGCACCATTCGTTCATCTTGCCGAGTTCGACGTTGCCGACGATATGATCGACCAGCATAATGCCCGTCGATTCGCCCTCGACCTGCTGCTCAACAAACCCCGGAAGAAAAACGCCCGAATAGACATATTTCTCCTCCGCCGGAGCCGCGGCCGTCCTGTCAATACCGCCTGCGTTAGCGGGTGCGCTCCCGCCGCGGCTGTACGACAAGAACGAATGTATCGTATCGCCGTAAGTCGCTATCGACGCATGGCGCACCACGCCGTTCTCATCGCCATGATCGTGCGGCTCTTCCACAGGCCGCGCACCGCGCTTTACCGCTTCGTTAAAAGCGTGATCGACATCCTCGACCTGAAACGCAATGTCATGCACACCGTCGCCGTGCTGCTTGATGTGTTCCGAACCCGGATGGTCGGGGAGGAGCGGCGTGGACAAAATAAAGTTGACGTTGTTCTGCTTCAGCAGATACGACGTAACCTCGCGGTTGCCCGTCTCAAGCCCCATATACCCAACCCGCGAAAACCCAAACGCCTTGCGGTAAAAAAATTCCGCCTGCTTTGCATTACCAACGTAAAACTCAACGTGATGTATCTTTTTCAACCCTAAGGGATTTCTTTGTTCTGTCATGATCGCTTTTTCTTTTCCTGAATATATCCTATCTGTTTTTGCGGTTTCGACGGCGAATTCAGTATCGCGCGTATCGCCCCGAACACCTTCTTAAAATTCTCGTCGTGATGGTCGATCTTTCTCTCGATCACCGCCAATCGTTTTGCGACTTCCTCATTCGTCACCGCCAGCTTTCGCATATTCACAAATGCCCGCATGAACGCAATATTCACCTGCACCGCCCGTTCGCTGTTCAACACACTCGACAACATCGCAACACCTTGTTCGGTAAAAACTAGAGGCAGTTTTCTACGGCCGCCATAATTCCTGGAACTTGATGTCGCAAATTGCGATATCAAGTTGTCAAATTCGTCGCGCGTGAGCTGAAACATAAAATCGTCAGGGAATCGTTCGATATTGCGACGCACCTGTTCGTTCATACGACCCGTCGTAACTCCGTAAGTTCCGCCAACTCGCTGTCTAGCATTACTTTCTGTCCGCGTATCAAATATATTCTCCGCTCAACCTGGTCAAGCGTGACGATTGCTGTTTCTGTAAGCTTCTTTACGGTGGATGTCATAATAAATCGGCAATACCAAGTCGGTTACGTCCATTGACCTCCAAAGACGCCGACTTCCGATAACCTCATTCCGGCTGTTCCGCAGTGCCGACATAAAACTCAACGTAATGTATCTTTTTCAACCCTAAGGGATTTCTTTGTTCTGTCGTGGCTATAAACTCTTTCTTACCCGAACATTGTCTTCGGATATCACAGTGAATGAAGTTTTGAGAACGGCCTCGTGGCTGCGGATCGCTTCAATTACAATCCGTATGCGTTCAGAAAGCGGAAGATCGTAAAGCCTTAGAAAAACGACTCCGCGCGATTCAAATCCATGCCTGAAGATCAATTCGCCAAAATCCTTGTCATTTGTAATGACGACCGCGTTCTGTTCGACGGCAAATTCCAGTATTTCTTCATCGCTCACACCGGCTCTATACTCATCGAGAAACAGCACCTCGTGCCCTTCGTCACGCAAACTCTCAACAAACTGCGGCTCGAAATTTTCGTCGGCGAGAAATCTCATGCCGCCTCTTTTACAAGCGGATACACAAAATCGGCATCGAGCGATCTGGCGGCGAAGTCAATACAAGCCAGCACCTGTTCGCGTGTCAATCGCGGATGCTGTGAGAGTATCCCATCTATGGTTTCGCCGGCGGCTAGCTTTTGCAGGATCATCTCAACCTTGATCCGCGTACCTTTGACCACAGGCTTTCCCAGCATTATTTTCGGATTCGACTCGATCAGATTTTCCATATTTCCTTAAGATAGCACGTCTATCTACAGCGACAATTTTTAGAACGCGTATTCGCTTGGCTCCGCCAACAATCACGCATCATAAATAGCAAAGGGATTGTCCTTCGGCGGAAAGAAATGATTGTAGCCCGCATTAACAAGGACCATGATTCCTATTCCCAGCCCAAGAGCAAGTGCTGCACTGACTGAAACTAGGATCACACTTTTCCAGGCGACACCACGGGTTCTCCGGTGATCCTCAAAAATCAAATCGGCCGCATCCGCGGTTTTGAGGTTTGACAAGATCGTCATCCCGATAAATACGGAAACCGAACTGACGAGAATCGCTGTTAAAAGAGCAATCGACACGAACTTAGAGCCGCCAGAGAGACTAGATCTTAAATCGACGATCGATAAGACGATCAGCGTACCGAGCCCAGAAAGCAGCCATGTTATCCATATCACGAAAGAATCGCTCATCAACCCGTTTCTCGAAATCCACCCGAGTCCTTTTAGGGTGGAATAGATTGCAACGAGCGGAAGGCCGATAACCAATAGCACAGACGTAAGCGTGATGAAGTCCCTTAACTCCATAATATTGGGGACGAGAGGCTTACGTTAGCCCCGAGACCGATCCAAGATAAAATTCTATTGCTTCGCGAAAATCTTTCAATGCTTCGTCGCGGGTTCTGCCTTGTGACCGGCAGCCATTTAGTGCGGGAACGCTTGCTGCGAAGTAGCCATCCTCGCGTTTTTCGATAACAACTTTTAGGTTCATAACTATATGTTACTACGCCGCTCAACCCGCGATCCGAATGGCTTTGCGGCAGATCATTCAAACACCAGGTTTATTGCTCGCGCATTGTGTTATAGATCTTTTCAAAGAGCTGCATGCTGTTTCGCATGCTGTTGCTGGTGTTTATGTTTCGGGTGCCGTAATAGCTTTCGGCGAGGGCTTCTTTGAAATCGGCTTTGAATTTCTCTTTGCCGGGCTTTTTCGCGGGCCAGACCATGTCGAAATATTGCCAGGCGAGCGGTTCGTGGCCGGTGTAAATAAGGTCGAGCATCTCGCCCCAAAACGCTTCCTGAAAATCCATTCCGACCTCGGTGTATGGGTTGTTCGAAATCTTGCGTGACGCGGCCTTTGCCTTTGCCCGCAGCTTTGCCATTGTCGGTGCAGGTTTTTTCATCAAAGCAAAATTCGGCCGGAGTTCGCCGTTCGTAAATTCCAGAATTACTTCCGGCATCGGCGAACCGGCAAACGAAATATTCCAGTATGCAAATGCATTTTCATTCGTCGCAAAACGCAGGCCGCCTTTTGGGTTGACGCCGATAGCTGCGAGCGTAGCATTGTCGGTATTTACGACCTCGACAACATCCACCGTATTTCCCAGGTTTACAAAATAGGTGCTGAAACAGCAATGCGCTCCGCCCGAGTAATAGTCGATCATCGCATCCGGAATGCCGTCGCCTGTCTTGTCCGCGGTCCTGCGGAGCAAAGCGCCTTGCTTCTTTTGCTCCGGCGTCTCGGCATTTGCCGGATCGTCCGGGAAGCTGAAACCTGTAAAGCCCGCATTGCCGTCATTTCTCAAAATTCCTTTGAGCGCGCCGCGCTTTTCGAATAAAACAACATTGTCGCCCCACTCAGGATCCTCCCCGGGAACAAACATGATCCTGACCTTAAAACCGTTTATCGTACTGACGGCCTTTTGCTTGCTGCCTTTTGGCAGCATGAACTTGTTCGAATATTCGAGAGTCATCTTCCGCTGCCCGCTCGCATCCGGTGAAGGCTCGTATTTGACGAGAAAAGTATATTTTCCGTCCTTCGGCGCGATAAAGACCGCCGCGTTGCTCGAAGCCGAATTTCCGGTCACAAGCGCCTTTCCCGATGCATCCAAAAACCCAAACGCAACCTCAGGATTATCGTCCGCCTTGAATCTGATCTCCGCAAAATCGCCAGCCTTCATCTCAAGCCCAAACGAACGCGCGTCACCCGGAGCAAGCGATATAGCGACCGGCTTTCCGGGCGACAAAGATTCCATGGACTGCGCCGCAGTTACGGACGCAAAAATAAGTACGACGAAGACCAGTGATGTTAGATATTGAATTGAACGCATTTGATTAGGCTTATTCGATCTCGCGCGGCTCGATCAGCAGCTTGATTCCGCTAACGATCTCGTCGATCCGGCTTTTCGATACTGTACCGATCTTTTCCCGCAGCTCAGACTTACTAATAGTTAGCACCTGCGAGACAACAATGACGCTCGGTTTGGATAGATCAGCCTCGTTCTCATTCAGCAACACGTTTCCGGGTGCTTTTGCTCGACGCAAATTCGTAGTCAGGGCGCAGACAAGCGCAGTGCCGAGTGGGCCGCGGTTAAAAACATCGTTCTGAATAACGACGACCGGCCGTAAGAATGCCGGTGCCGAACCTCTCGGCTCACCGGCATCAAACCAAAATACATCGCCTTGATTTATTTCCATTCGTCCAGAACTTGTGACTGCTTTGCTTTCGCTAAACGCAAAAACTCCTTTTCTTCGTCGTCCGAATCGTTGGCGTAAGCCTCGTCGAGAGCTTCGGATAATTCCTGATTATTCGCCCAAGGCTGGCCGCCGATCAGTTTCGGTTCCTCTTCAAGAACAGTTAATAACGCCCGACGCGGCTGCTTCAGACGAATGGTCTCAAGCAAACGGACGTTTCCATTTACATCAATTTCAGCTTCGAGCGTTTGGATCATACTTAATTCTAGCTAATTTTTTCCAAAGCTCTCAATATATTTCCGCGTCACTTCTTTCAAATAGCTGTACGACGGGATGACGTATAGAATGCTCTGCATTTCGCTGTAATCGTATGGCATATTGATGACTTGTTCGAGGTTGAACGGGCGGCGTTCTACCTCGTCGCCGAAGGCGTGTTCCAGTTCACCGAAGCTGGAGAGCAGTCCGGCGCCGTAGGCTTTGATCTCGCCTTCGTCTTCCGCAAGGCCGAACTCGACGGTGAACCAATAGAGGCGGCCGAGTTCTTCGAGTTGCTTGTCCGACGCGATCCGGGCGCCGTGGCCGATGAATTGGGAGAAGTCGGCAAAGTTCGAATTTGTGAACATCGGGATGTGGCCGATCGATTCGTGGACGACATCCGGCTCCGGCGTGTAATCGGGCCGCGAGTGGTGGCGAATATATTGTGTCGAAAGCATCACGCGGTACGACAGCCAGCTCAAGAAGGCCCGTGTTTCGACCAATCCTTCGATCGGTGCGAGGCGAAATCCTGTAAGTTCTTTCAACCGCCGGTTCATCTCCGTCAGTTGCGGTATCCTCACGGTCGTGATCCCAAGATCGCGTTTCGCCTTTAGATAAAATGGCGAAGCATGCTTTTCGTGCAGCTCCGCCAATTCTTCGGTAACGTAACGCCAAACACGCTGTTCACGCGGGTTGTAATCAACATCCGTTATCACGCCGGTTTCACGAAAACGCTTTGCCAAACTCGCAATATAATCGCGCCGCTCGCGGTATTCCTCATCGCTCGCACCGGGATGATCGAGGTCGAGTTGGTTGATGTCCTCAAACTTCATATCCCGAAATTCGGGCAGGTCCTCGTCCGTGACCAGAAAATTCTCAAGGGCGGCGGCCGGTTCATCTATCGTTGCTGTCGTTGCGTCAGTAAGCATCTGTTTCGCGGCTCCTCTCATAAATACGATGCCGGGCAAAATGGCTGAGTTATCCCGTAATAGATTATTTTAATGCTTTGTGCGGAAGTTTTGAATGGGCAGCGTAAACTGACATGATACAATTACCTTAGAATGTAAGTTTATTGGCGTGTATGGCTTTACTTTCGTTCCCGCTGCAACGGACACGCAACCGGCTGACAGCCGCTTGTACCTAAAATGACACTGGACGAGATCGACCGTAAGTTATTGAACGAATTGCAGGAAGACGCCCGGACAAGCTATGCCGAACTAGGACGCCGGGTCGGCCTTACAACGCCTGCAGTGATCGAACGTGTCCGAAAGTTGGAAGACGCACGCATAATTACAGGCTACCGTGCCGAAGTTGACACTCCGCACGTTGGCCTGCCGATCACCGCATTTATCCGAATGAGTATCACGGGCGTCGATTACGGTCACATCATCGATGTAGCGCAGAGCTCAAACGAGGTACTTGAATGCCACCGCGGAACAGGTGAAGATTCGTTCATAATGAAGGTCGCCGTCGCCTCGGTCGAGCATTTGCAGGAAGTCATCGACCGGCTAACGCCTTACGGCATAACCACTACGACCATTGTTCTTTCATCGCCGGTGAAACGGAGAGTGGTGGAGATCAATTGACGATCGGAAAGCCTTGGAACGTGTCCGACCTTAGTTTAACTATTCAGTCTTTCGCTGCAGCACTTCTTTGGCGAGTTCGTTGGCTTGGCTGCTGTGGTTGCGGGCTTTTTCCATGAGCTCGCGATAGTTTTCGCTTCGCTGTTTGAAATCGGCTCTGACTGATTCGCGGACCTGGGTATTTTTGGGGTCGTAGCTGTCTCGTAGCTTTCGGGCGGCCTGGCGGTATTCTTCAAAGGCGTTCAGCTGTTCATTCAGTGCTTCCCACTTTAGGCGAAGGTATTCAGAATAGTCCTCGTTCACTTTCATTTCGCGGGCCTTATCTATTTTATCAAGGGCGCTTTTCCCGAGTGCGACGCCGTCGTTGATGATATAAACGACCTCATCGGCCAGCTTTCGCACGGTTGCCGCATCGTCGGCGGCCATCGCCTTTTTTATTTCTTCACGTTTGTTCTCGTTCTTTTCGTAGAGGACCTTGATCTTTTTTAGATCGGTGTTGGCGGATTGGATAAGCTCGGCTGCCTCGGCCGTTTCGTCGGTTGGCCCTATCAAGCCGGCCGAACTTCGACACGCTGTCAAGCTCGCGGCCATGGCGGCGGCCATCACAAAAACTGAAACGAACTTTCGATGCCTAACGTTCATACCGCAGAGAGTATTAAACCACAGATCGCCGAGTTTGGATCCAAAGAATGCCTTAAGGCATCTTAACGGATGCATTGCCGCGGCGGCGCCAGATAAAGCCGTCGAGAATATAATGAGTCAATTGAGGCACGGCAAAGAGCGGTACAAGCCACATTTGCCAGCCGGTCCAATCCCAATTCGAGCCGAAAAGCCACGTCCGGTCATGCCATACGCCGCGTGTCCAGAATAACTCTTCGACGTATGCGAACGCCCAAAGCGTTGCGAGAAAGATGATCCAATGATTAGAAAGCGTACGATAAACACGCCCGGTTGATTCACGCCGCTTTTTTGCATAGAACCATATCAGCGCAAAATACGGCACGCCGTGGATGATGACGTTGGTTACGGTGAACGCATAGTCTGAATTGAAAAGAACGATGCCGACGTACCAGCAAACCGCGGTCGTTGCGACAACGATGTCTTTGCCCGGATTCAGAAAGCCTTTTGTCTTGTAAAGATAAACCGACTTTGCGAAATAGGCCGTTAAAGCCAAAACGTATATCGGAAACAGCACCGTTTCGACCAACGCGGGCAGAGCAAAAAAATCATTTGGGACGAACCAATTGAAATTGCGCGGAAGTCTCGTCATCCAAAACGCAAGCGGATAAACGCTGGCGAGATAAACCGCCGCTGCATCGATCCACCAGGTCCAGGATTCCGTTTCGTTCAGTTTCCGGCGATACAGGGCGACCCAACCGTATTGCTGCCGCACAAAATGAAATACCGCAACGACCGCCAGCGCACGCCAGAATGCCAGTTCGCCTTCGGAATACAATGCCACGCCGATCGCATAACCCGCGGCCGGAACGATCAGGTACAACGGCATCCGCCTTTTGAATTCCTCAGCGTCAAAATAAACCCGAAAGCTGGTTGACCAAACATGCGCCACATCGATCAGCAGCACCGCCGAGACCCACGTCCAGTCCGGCGAATCTTCGTTCAAGATCCCCAACCGCCAACCGATCGCCAGCAAAAGCAAAGACACAACGGCACTCCCGAGAAAGACCGAAAGGTCGATATTTCGGGAAAAGAGCCAGCGGCTAGGCTGTTCAGGATAAGAGTCGCTCAATGCCGTTTTTGTTCCTTTATCGCGTCTTTGATCTCTGTGACGATCGAAGCTTCTGATCGGCTGAAAGCCCTTGCGAATTCCTCCTCATCGAGATTGTCAATCACACCAATCGCAAGGCGATCAACCATTCCTTCCCTATGAACAGGGTCAATTCCCTGGGTTATTTCGATGAAGCTATCCGGGTGTGCCAGTCCCCAATCGACAAACGAATAAACTACCTGCTGGCCGGGGGCTTCGCCATGATATCGGGTCAGCCATTCTAGCGTTTCGTCTGGACTACCGGTGAACTCGTATTTTTTATCCAGTTAGTCTCGATCCGTTTCAATTCGATCTCATCTACTTGGCTTCCGTACATGAAACGGACCACGCGATCGGCCGGCGTGATCAGTAACACGACAACAAGGCCGCAAATACCAAACATTACGATCAAGCCTTTAATTGCGATGTTCTTCATTTTGTCAGCCTACTTGGTACGCGCAAACACGCTCAACCCTAAGGCAGAAACACGACCGGTAGGGAGTGTGCCTCGTTGGCGTCAATTTCTCGAAGGGCACACTCGCTACGGCTCGTGTTTCTGCCTCTTATCTCGGTCGAGCCTCTTACCCTTTCCGTTCTTCGAATCGGACGTATTTACGAAAGAGTGATGCGAATTCGGTAAGCGCCTTTTCATCCGAGGAGAATTGGTCGCGGAACTTGTGCAACGAAATCGGAAACTTATGTCCACGTTCGTTGGCTTCAGCAAGCCAATTTCGGAATGGTGTGAAAGCAGAATGGCTGCATCGTTTCTCCATAACACCAATTCCAAACCCGTCCAGAAAACAATAGATCTCAAAAAAAGTTCCATTTGGCGAATACATTTTGGGGCGTTTACAGATAGTCTGAACATCTTCTGCAAATTCTATTTCAGTCATCATCAACTTCTCCTCTAGATTTCCTCGGCTACCACCCTAAGCCGGGCGCTATAACGACCGGGCAACAATCGGACCTAAGAACTCACCGCAGTTTCGAGTACTTCCTTGCCCCACTCATTGATGCTCTTGCCTTTGCTCGCGGCAACTTCGGAGATCCGTGCGTGCAGCTCGGACGGCAATCGGAGAAGGACTTTGCCCGAGAACGACTTTTTTATCCGCTTTGATTCTTTTGCACACACTTCAAGATGGAATTCGATTGATTCCTTGAATTCTTTTTTCAATTCCGCCACGGTCTTGCCGTGAAATATCACTATGTCGTCTATGCCAAGAACGCGTCCGACAAAAACGCCGTCATCCGCTGAAAAGTCGATCTTCGCCGTAAAACCTTTATATTTCAATGTGCTATTCATCAATTACTCCCGTGCTCAACAAAAACTCGCGTACGCCTTCGACCTGATATTTCATAGCTTCCTTGCCCGGATGCGGCCGGTGCAAAAAGATCTTCCGACCGGCAAGTTTAAATGAAACTCTTGATCCATGGCCTTCAATTATCTCTCCTCCAAAGGCGACAATAAGTTTCTCGATCTCGGTGAACCGAATACTTGCATGCGTCGGCAATGAGAAAATGGCCGCAAGTATTTGTTTATGTTTGCGGCTCAGTTGAGATGATAGCATGATCTGATAGCAAAAGAAATGTTATTATTTCCTGACATGTTGCTCGGCCTTGTGAAAGAATAGGCGGAAACACGAGCGGCAGCGAACGTTCATCAATAGCGGATCAAATCCAAAATCCAAAATCGGCAATCCAAAATCGCAAGGCACACTCCCTACCGGTCGTGTTTCTGCCTGTTTATCTCAGTCGCTGCGCTTACCCCGTGATAGAACGCTTCTTCGAACAATGCGATGCCGCTTAGGTCGGTGTGGGCGAAATGGATGTTTCGAAATGGTTCAAGCGCCTTTTGCCTCTGCTCGCCCCAGATGAAGCCGGGCCGCGGGCTGATCATGGCGTGGCCCCAGCGCATTATGTCGATGCGGTTGGTCAGTTCGTAGATGTCAGGATGAGCGCGGGCGAGATCTGTCATGCAAACGTCGGCCAGGTCGCGCCAGGTGTAGTTGAAAAGTTTTGTGCGTCCGTTTTCTTCGTGGCACATCGGGTAATAATATGTCCAGATGGCCGGGCCGTAGTCGATGCCTTTCTGGTGCGTTGCGTTCACATATCCTAGCGACGGGCTTTCATATAGGACGTTGTCCCAAGCCAGCGGAAAATCTCGTGCAAATCGCGGCTTTGGCCGATCTTTCAGAAACAGGTTCGCGACGAACCAGGAGTTGTGCTGAAATTCATTCGCCGCAAACGGAGCGTCATCGGCGAAGCCGCGGATCACATACGGCGCCGTAAAGACCGGCGATGCGTAGATAACTTTCTCGCAATGAAAACCGCGAATCTGTCCATCCGCCAGACAGATCACATCAACGCCTTTCTCATTTGGGACGACGGATACAACCATGTGCGAACGAAGGATTTTATCGCTTACACTTTCTGCCAAATGGTGTACAAACTTTCCGTTTCCCTCGGGAAAGGTAATGAACGGCTGCGATTCCCCGCCGCTTTTTCTGACGCGCGAGCAGAAGTAAAACAGCCCTGCCCAAGCAGACGTTTGCTCAAGTTTCAATCCATAATCATCGCGGCAAGCGTAATCGCAATACCAGATCAGCCGCTCGGAAGTAAAACCGTTTTGCCGAAGCCATTCTGCAAATGACAGTTTATCTAATCCAATGACCTCAACGTCGTCCGAACAATTTATCGATGGAACAACGAACGCCCTTCGGCCGCGGCTGTCACGCCAGTTGACCCACGTATCGACGATCTTCTGGAATTCCGCCAACTGCCGTTTATCGTCTTCGCTCTCGCCCGCGTGCAGATAAAGCCCGTCGTACCACCGACCCTTATAGAAAACGCGTTCTTCTGGATCACGGCAAAGAAATTGCTCTTTGACCACGAGATCGCCGTCGTTCGTCCGCCCGTCCAAAAGCGACATTTCGTCGAGCACTTCGATAAGTTCTAAATTCTCTCGAAACGGCACCGGCAAATAATGAGCGCCCCACGGATAACCAACCGGCTGTCCGTTTCCGCTGATCGACGTTCCACCCGCTTCTTTTTCCAACTCGAGCAATACGACATCTTCCACGCCAAGTTTCCTTAGCTTCCAAGCCGCCGAAAGCCCTGCAACGCCGCCGCCAATGATCCCGATCTTCACGCTCCGCCAATTGTCCGCCGGCACCTCAAACGCTCGGCCTTCGCGGATAATGTGTCCGAGCGAAACGCTTTGGCCAACGATCTCACCATCCGGGAATTTAACTGGCGCGTTTCGGCACGCCGCAAGAGCTATTGGTGCTCCGAGGAATGTTGTTAAAAGTTCTCGCCGAGAAAGATTCATCCGGAATAAGTGAGAAGGGAAAAGTAAAAAGGAATAAGTTAGCTCGGTGTGCCGCGTGTGGTTTTGATCGCTGTTGTAAGCATTTTCTGTAGTTCTTCGCAATCGCCTAGCATCGACCGGGCGTGTTCGTCGTTGATGAAACCGCCCCTGTTGATCAGGCGGAGAAGATAATTTGACTTGAATGCCTCTTTATTGGCGATGGAATATTTTTGCTGAAAATCAGCGCGGTTTTCTCCTTGCCGTCCTTCCTCGATATACAATCCGATATTCACGCCGGAATCAAGCACCTTTCTCGAAATTGTAAATTCCTTTCGTTCGTGTTGAAGGTATTCGGCAAGCTTCATTATTCGCAATGCAAATGCGAACGCTTTTTCGCCTAACGGGTCAGCCATATCACTTTCTCCTTTTCACTTTTTACTTATTCCGAATTCACTCAAATCTCCGCCACTCGGTTTCGTAATACCTGACGAGCGCCTGATTATCCAGCCGGTTTATTTCGATCTCTTCATCGGGCATTGTCATGTCGGTCGGGAATTCGAACATTGAGGCGAACGAATTGTCATTTAGGAATTTGAGATCGATGCCGGTTACCGGATGTTTTGGGATATCGAATGGCTGGGTTTTTGCGAGAGCGTAGCCCCAGACGCCGAAACTGGGTACGGTAGTTTGATATGGCTTAACCGAAAAACCCGCGGCTTCGAGCGTTTTTATTATCGACCAATACGAGCGGCGGGCGATGAGCGGTGATGTGCATTGAATAACGACCGCCGCATCAGGCGTCAGTTTTTTCTTGAGCAAAGTATAGAACCGCGTTGAATAGAGTTTGCCGAGAGCGAAGTTGTTCGGGTCCGGAAAATCTACGATCGCGATATCGAACGGTTCGGTTTCAGTTTGATCAAGCCAGACAAATGCGTCGCCGTTCGTGACGCTTACGCGCGGATCGTCATAGGAATGATGGTTCAATTCCGCAAGCGGCGGAAAGGCTTTTGGCAGGCCTGTCATCGCCGGATCGAGGTCAACGAGCTGAACTTTTTCGACCGACCTATATTTCAATATCTCGCGGAGAGCCAACCCATCGCCGCCGCCTAAAACAAGCACGCGTTTTGCGTCGCCGCCGTGTGCGGCAAATGCCGGATGGACTAAGGCCTCGTGATAGCGATATTCATCAAACGAATTGAATTGGAGATTTCCGTTGAGAAAAAGCGCGTGTCCGGTCTTGCCTTTTGTTACGACGATGCGTTGGTACGATGAGCTTTTTGCATAGACGATGTTGTCCATGAACAGCCCGTCCTCGGCAAGCGTGGTCAGCCGATCTGCCTTTATCATGGCTATCGCCAAAAGGACCAGCACGATCGAGCCTTTGATCCGCAGAAACAAGAGCTTCCTATCGGATACAAGCGGAGCCAGCAGCCACGTCGCCCAAAGCCCAACGCCCGCGTTTAGCATCCCGAATAAAAGCGACGTGCGGTTGAGGCCGAGTTTTGGAACAAGAAATATCGGAAACAACAGCGAAGCGACAAGTGCACCGACATAATCCAGCGCCAGCACACGGGAAACAAGTTCTTTAAAATCCAGTTCGTCCTTTAATATCCGCATCAGCAGCGGTATTTCGAGGCCGACGAGCACGCCGATCGCAAACACCATCGTATAAAGAACAATGCTGAAATATGAGACGTAGGCAAAGGTTAAAAAGAGAAGCGGCGCGCTGAAACCGCCGATAACGGCAACGGCCAGTTCGATATCAATGAACTTTTCCGCAACTCGTTTTTCGACAAAACGGGACAGATAGGAGCCCAATCCCATTGCCGATAGATAGACACCGATGATAAATGAAAACTGCGTTACCGAATCGCCGAGAACGTATGAAGAAACCGTGGCCGCGAGCAGTTCATAGATCAGCCCGCAGGTAGCGATGATGATGACGTTGAGGAAAAGAAGCGGTGTGCGCATTTTAAAGGATAAGGGTTAAAGGATGAAGGATGAAGTAATGCAGGCTTTTATCCTTTATCCTCGATCCTTTATCCTTTGCACGTCAGCCGTTGATGGCGGCCGCGATGATGATCGCGATCCCGACGATCATCGCGCCGATTATTATCGCCAGCGCGCTGTTCTGATCTTCTTCGATCTCTTTCTTGACCGAAAATGGCGACACGAGCACAACTATCAGAAACGCGACAGCAAATATCACAAGGCCGATAAGAACAAATATCAGCGTGGTGACCAGAACGGGCAAAAGTTCTTCAAGTTTTACGACCAGGCCCAGTACGGGCGCTATCGACAAAAGATCAACCATTTATTTTCCTCCACGAAAACCTGTATAAATGAACGGCACGCCCAATCGCGATTTGCTGCCCGAATTGGCCAGCTCCCAGCCGAACCACGATGCCGCGGAATAAAGCAGGACGACGCCCATTGCAAATATGACGTAAAGCTTCTTGAACATATTCTGACCTTCCTCGAACAGATCGAGGTGCTACTCGTCGTCCGAGCCCGACGAACTTGTCCCAAACA